>NZ_BAAARN010000003.1:300000-524634 GCF_039532215.1 Pedococcus aerophilus
CCCCATTCGCGACCTCGTGCCCGGTGTTCCGGTCAAGACAGCCGTATGGCGCCGTGCAACCGGCTCTGCGGGTACGAAGTCGGGGCTCAGGACTGGGTGGGAGGCTGCGCGGGGGGCGCGGGCGGGGATGCAGGCGGGCTCTCCGGCGCAACCACGGGCGGAGCCGCGGGGACACCGGCCTCGGTGCCTGCGGCATACCCGCTCGGGGGCGGGATGGACGCGTCGCGCTGGCCGAAGTCGACCTTCACCGGGTCGCGCTCGGCGCCCTCGGCCTCGAAGTACTCCTCGCGCTTCACCTGGGCGAGCCCCGCGATGATGTTGGAGGGGATGGTCTCGACCTTGGTGTTCAGCTCGCGGACGTTGGCGTTGTAGTAGCGCCGGGCCGAGGCGATGCGGTCCTCGGTCGAGGTGAGCTCGGTCTGGAGGGCGAGGAAGTTCTGGTTGGCCTTGAGGTCGGGGTAGGCCTCGGCGACGGCGATGAGGCGGCCGAGCGCCTGGCTGAGCAACCCCTCGCTCTGCGCCTGCTGGGCCGGCGACTGACCGCCGGCCATGGCGGCGGAGCGCGCCTTCATGACGTCCTCGAGGGTGCCGCGCTCGTGGGCGGCATACCCCTTGACCGTCTCGACGAGGTTGCCGATGAGGTCGTGGCGACGGGTGAGCTCGACGTCGATCTGGCGCCAGGCCTCCTGCACGAGGTTGCGCAGCTTGATCAGGCCGTTGTAGATGCTGACGCCCCACAGGACCAGCAGCACGACGATGACGACGATGACGATCGCGGTGATCATGGAACTCCCCTTGGCTCGGTCGTGACGGTCCTGGGCCGAGCCTAGGCGAGTCCGAGCTCCTCGAGGCCGTAGACGGAGCGGTACTCGATGCCGGCGTCGGCGAACCGCTTCTCCGCGCCGGTCGCGCGGTCGGCGATCGTGGCGATGGCGACGACCTCTGCCCCGGCCTCGCGGGCGGCGTCGACGGCGTCCAGCGGCGAGTTTCCGGTGGTCGTCGTGTCCTCGACGATGACCACGCGACGGCCCTCGATCGACGGGCCCTCGATGCGCTGCTGGAGACCGTGGGCCTTGCCCGCCTTGCGCACGACGAAGGCGTCCTTGCGGTCACCGGCGGCTGCGCTGGCGTGCAGGATCGCGGTGGCCACCGGGTCGGCGCCGAGCGTCAGGCCGCCGACGGCGTCGTAGTCGAGGTCGCCGATGAGGTCGCGCATGACGATCCCCACCAGCGGCGAGGCCTCACCGTCGAGGGTGATGCGGCGCAGGTCGACGTAGTAGTCGGCCTCCTTGCCGGAGGAGAGGGTGACGCGGCCGTGGACGATGGCCTTGTCCTTGACGATCTCGAGCAGGCGGGCGCGGGCGGCGGTGGAGTCGGTCACGGCTCAGCAGCCTAGCGAGGACCGTCCCGCGAACGGTCGTGGCGCCGAACCGTGGGCGCCGGGGACGGCGCCATACGCAGGGCTCAGCGACTGCCCTTCGACCCGTCCTTGGGGCGGTGCACGGTCCTGGCCCGCGAGCGGACGAGGCCGCGCGGCACCAGCCGGAGGAGCGCCACGATGGCCTTGTACTGGCCACCGGGGACGGACACGACCTTGCCCTTGGCCACGTCGTCGAGGCAGTCGCGGACGAGGCGGTGGGCGTCGAGCCACATGAACTCGGGAATGCCCGACATGTTGATGCCGGCTCGGTCGTGGAACTCGGTGTGCGTGAACCCCGGGCACAGCGCCGTCGCGGTGACGCCGGAGCCGGCGAGCTCGCCGGACAGTCCCTCGGTGAAGACGGTGACGAAGGACTTCTCGGCCGAGTAGGTGCCGGACGTGATGAAGCTGGCGACGGAGGAGACGTTGACGATGGCGCCGTGACCGCGCTCGCGCATCGCCCGGGCGGCGGCGTGGGAGAGGACGAAGACAGCCCGGCAGAGCACGTCGAACAGCGCCTCCTCCTCGGTGATGTCGTTGTCGAGGAACCGCTTCTTCAGCGAGTACCCCGCGTTGTTGACGAGCAGGTCCACCGGCCGCGCAGCGTCGGAGAGTCGCTCGGAGACCTGGCCCGTGTCGGCGCGGTCGGACAGGTCGGCGACGAGGATCTCGGTGCCCACCTTGTACTTCGCGCGCAGCTCGTCGGACAGGTTCTCCAGCCGCACGCGGTCCCGGGCCACGAGGACGACGTCGTGCCCCCGCTCGGCGAGCTGGTGGGCGAAGGACAGTCCGATGCCGGCGGTGGCGCCGGTGACGAGGGCGGTGCTCATGGAGCCCACTCTAGGTGCGCCCCATAAGGTTGGCATCGTGCGAATTGCGACGTGGAACGTCAACTCCATCCGATCCCGGATCGACCGCGTCGAGGCGTGGCTCCAGCGCAGCGACGTCGACGTCGTGGCCATCCAGGAGACCAAGGCAAAGGACTCGCAGTTCCCGTTCGACCGGCTCCAGGCCCTCGGCTACGAGGTCGCCCACCACGGCCTCAACCACTGGAACGGCGTGGCCATCGTGTCCCGCGTCGGGCTCACCGACGTCGTCCCGTCGTTCGCCGACGCCCCCGGGTGGGGCGACCCGGAGGTCGTCGAGGCCCGCGCGCTGACCGCCACCTGTGGCGGGGTCAAGGTCACGTCGGTCTACGTCCCCAACGGCCGCCAGCTCGAGGACCCGCACATGGCCTACAAGCTCTCGTGGCTGGCCGCGCTGCGCTCGGAGGCGGAGCGGTCGGCTGCGGCTGGAGAGACCGCCGCGATCATGGGCGACTGGAACATCGCGCCGCAGGACGAGGACGTCTGGTCGATGGAGTACTACCTCGACAAGAGCCACGTGTCCGAGCCCGAGCGTGCGGCCTTCCGGGCCGTGCTCGACGCCGGGTTCGTCGACGTCGTCCGCCCCCACGTCGAGCCGGGTGCCTTCACCTACTGGGACTACACGCAGCTCGCGTTCGCCAAGCGGCGCGGCATGCGGATCGACTTCATCCTCGGCACCCAGCCGTTCGCCGACCGGGTGCTGGGTGCGGCGATCGACCGCGAGGAGCGCAAGGGCAAGGGCGCCTCCGACCACGCCCCGGTGGTCGTCGAGCTGGCCGACTGAGGTGCCGACCCCCTCGATCCTGACCGTCGCCGCTCCTGACGGGGTCCGTCTGCGCGTCCAGGTGTATGCCGCGTCGGCACCTCCGCCTGCGGCCGCACCGACCGTGGTCCTCGCCCACGGGTGGACCCTGACCCACGCCTCGTGGCTGCCCGTCGTGGAGCAGCTGACCGCGCAGGGGCTCCGCGTCGTGACCTGGGACCAGCGCGGCCACGGCCGTTCGGGGGCGCTTCGCGGGGCGACCTCGGTCCGTTCGCTGGGTGACGACCTCGCTGCGGTGCTGGCGGTCGTCGCGCCCGAGGGACCCCTGGTGCTCGGTGGCCACTCCATGGGTGGCATGACGGTGATGGCGTATGCCGGCCTGCACCCGGAGGCGTTCGCCTCACGGGTCCGCGGTGTCGTGCTCGTCTCGACGATGGCGGAGTCGTTCGACCGCCCCGTCCCGATCCGACAGCGCCGCGCGATGGGACTGATGGCCCGCCTCCCGCGGATCCGGGCCGGGCGCTTCGTCACGCTCGACAGCCAACGGAAGCTGCTCTTCGGGAGTGCTGCCGACGATGCCTCCGTGGCGCTGACCCGAGACATGGTCGCCGCGACCACCCTGCCCACGATGGGCCGCTTCTACCGAGCCATCCAGGAGCTCGACGAGGCCCGGGCACTGAGCCACTTCGACGGCATACCGACCGTGGTCCTGGTCGGCGAGCAGGACCGGCTCACTCCCCCGCGCCAGTCGCAGCGGATCGCCGAGCTCGTGCCGCACGCCGAGCTGCGGCTGCTGCCCGGCCTCGGGCACATGCTCGCCTACGAGGCGACGGACGAGGTCGTCGCCGCGTTCGAGACGGTGCTGCACCGCTCGGCCTGACGCACCCCGGAGTCGGCCGCCTCGGCACCTGGCGACAGGAGCGCGGCAAAACGGTGGTTGCTCGACGACACGGGGGTCATGACAGCCGTTTCGTCGAGCAACCACCGTTGTGCGGGGTGGAGGCGGGTCACAGTGGTGGGATGGCACCGACCGGCCGCTGGTTCCGGCGGAGGCCGAGGCCGATCGAGGCCAGCGCCCCGAGGAGGGCGGCGACGGCCGCGCCGGTGAACACGGTCTGCACCTGGACGATGCCGGCGGCGGCCAGGGCCTTCGTGTCGGTCTGGTCGGGCAGGGCCGCAACGGTCTCGTAGTAGCGGTGCAGGCCGATCGCGGTCAGCAGGGCCAGACCGACGACCATGCCGACCATCCGCGCGACGACGACCAGTGCCGAGGCGACACCGTGGGCATCGTCGGGGGCGGCGGCCAGGGCCGCGTTGTTCACCGGCGCGAGGGCCAGGCCGATGCCGAGACCGACGAGCGCCAGGACCACCGTGGCGGAGAACCCGTCGAGCGATCCCTCGCCCCACCGGCTCATCGCGAACAGCCCCACCGCCGCCAGCGCCAGGCCGGCGCCGCTGACCACCCCGTCCCCGAGGCGGCGCAGCGACCATCCGCCGAGCAGGGCTCCGACGGGCACCGCCACGAGGAACCGCACGAGGACGAGAGCCGCCTCGGTCTGCGAGTCGGTGAGGGTGAGGCGGGCGAGGACGGGCACGTCGACCACGACCGAGACCAGCGCGGCCCCGACGAAGACGCTCACCAGCAGCGCGAAACGCGCACGACCCCGGACCACGCCGCGCGCGATGAGCGGCTCGGCAGCCCGCCGGTGTCGCCAGACGTAGAGCCCGAAGGCCAATGCCCCCAAGGGAAGCAGCGCGAACCCCCACGGTCCGACGACCTCACGCTCGGGGTCGCTCGCCGCGAAGGTCAGGACGACGCTGCCGAGCGCGACGCCGAGCAGCAGCGCCCCCAGAAGGTCGGCTCGACCGAGCACCTGCCACCACCCGCGGGCACTGGCGGTGAACCATGCCAGCACGAGGACCAGTGCCACGACCCCGATCGGCGTGGCCAGCCTCGAGGTCGATCCCTCGAACGGCACGAACGGCACCCCGAGCGAGATGTCGGTGACGAGCCGCTGCGGAGCGGCGAGCGCGAGCACCGTGACCGCGAGGGCGAGGAGTCCCAGGACGAGCGGTATGGCGCGTGGCCGGGGCGGGCGTTCACCTCCGGCCACGACGACGGCCGCGGCAAGAACCACCCCGGCGACCACGTTGAGCCAGAAGATCATCCGCCAGTCCGAGACCGCGAGGACCGCGGCTCCGAGCACCGGGCCCAGCACGCTCCCCAGCTCCTGCACGGCACCGACGACACCCAGCGGCATACCCCGCTTCTCGGCCGGCCAGAGGTCGGCGACGAGGGTCAGGGTCGCGGGCACGAGCCCACCGCCACCGACACCCTGGAGGACCCGGCCGGACACCAGCACCGGGAGCTCGACGGCGAGCGCCGTCACTGCTGAGCCGACGACGAAGATCGCCAAGCAGGCCAACAAGATCCGTTGGCGCGAGGCGAGGTCGGCGAGGCGACCGATGAGGGGCAGCACGGCGATGTAGCCGAGGAGGAAGCCCGAGATGATCGGGGTGGCCTTCTGCAGGGCGTCGATGCCGAGACCGACGCCGGTCATCATGTCGGTCAGTGCCAGCACCACGACATAGGTGTCGGCCGCGGCGAGCGCCACGGCCACCGAGGCGGTGGCCAGCAGCGCCCTAGGGGCGGGTGATCGCAACGGGCTGGGCCAGGCTCTTGAGGCGCAGGGTGTAGGTCGAGGTGGCACCGGCGTAGAAGGGGCCCTTGATGACGACGCTGCGCAGCTCCTTGCCGGACTGGGTCACGCCGTAGGTCACGTCGAAGGTGCTGTTGCGGTCGCCGACGACGAGCAGGTCGGCGACTGCCGCGCCGGGCAGCTTGCCGGTGAAGGTGTTGAGGACGTCGGCGCCGTCACGAACCGTCGAGGCCTTCGTCGGGCTCTGGGTCTTCGTGATCAGGGCGGTGATCCCGGTGTCCTTGTTGAAGAGCTGGGCGGGGTTCGGCGCGCCGTAGGTCGCGGGGTCGATCTTGTTGAACGTCGGCGTGAAGAACTTCATGTAGACGTCCTGCTCGACGGCGACGACCTCGACCGTGCCGGTGACGCCCTTGATCGAGGCGTTGAGCGTGCCCTGGAAGGACGGCGGCGTGAACAGCCCGGTCCCCTTGGCCCCCGAGACGCCGACTGCCTTGCCCGGCAGGCCCTCCGACTCGAGGGTGAAGGTCACGGCCGGGCTCTTCTCCAGCGTCGTGCGCGCGGCCGCGAGCTGCTCGGCCGGCGGGAGCTCGGCGGCAGCCTCGTCGGACCCCCCGGAGCACGCCGACAGCGCCAGCATCGTGACGAGTCCGGCGATGGCGAGGGAACGGGTGGTGCGCACAGGGCCACGGTAACCGGGGACTGCTCCCCATGGTCGGGAAGCCGCGCCGCTCCTAGCGTTCCGACCGAGCCGGCACCGCGTCGGTCGAGATCCGAGGGGGATTCCCATGCAACTGCTCAGCACCCGGCGTCGCAGGCTGGCCACGGCCGCCGCGTCCGTGATCCTGGTCGGCGCCCCGCTGGTCGGCACCGTCGCCGCCCAGGCCGCCGACACCGCGACCGGCCGCGTCAACACCAGCGGCGCTCCGCTCAAGGTCCGCTCCGCCCCCACCACCGACTCCGGTGTGGTGGGCACCCGCGCCGACGGCGCTCGCGTGACCATCGTCTGCCAGACCTACGGCCAGCAGGTGTCCGGCACCTACGGCACCACCAAGGTCTGGGACAAGCTCAAGAGCGGCGGCTTCGTCAGCGACGCCTTCGTCAAGACCGGCTCCGACGGCCTCGTCGCCCCGCTGTGCAAGGGCACGACGACGCCTCCTCCCGCCACCGGCCAGTCGGCCAGGGTCAAGGCCACGATCGCCGCGGCCAAGGGAATGCTCGGCAAGTACCCCTACTCGTGGGGTGGCGGCAACTACTCCGGTCCCACCAAGGGGATCTGCTGCAGCCCGAGCGGGATCGACGACCGCGACACCGTCGGCTTCGACTGCTCCGGCTTCATGGAGTACGTCTTCCACAAGGGTGCCGGCCTGCGCCTGTCGAGCACCTCGCGCAGCCAGTACTCGGACGGCCCGCGCGTCTCCATCTCCCAGCTCAGGGCCGGCGACATGGTCTTCTGGTCCAACTCGAGCAGGACCGCGTCCGGCATCCACCACGTCGCCCTCTACATCGGTGACGGCAAGATCGCCGAGGCCAACCGCGTGAGCGGCCCCGACGTCCGCATCCGCTCCTTCTCCAAGGGTGAGTCCGGTGTCATGCCCTACGTGGTGCGTCCGATCCGCTGACCCCACCGCACGAGCGAGGGGTATGGCGCGTGGTGACCACGCGCCATACCCCTCGTTGTTGTTCTCCCCGAGATCAGTCGGGGGTGGCTGCGTGCCCCGCGCGACCGTCCGTCCGACGGTCCGCCTTCATCTCCGCCTCGAAGACGTGACGCCGGCCGTCCATCAGCTCGTCGCGCACGACCTCCTCCAGGCGCTGGAAGTCGGCGTAGTAGCCGTCGTCGAACTCCTCGACGAGCTGGAACGTCCACCGGCCCTGGATGAAGTTGCGCCCGACGAGCTCGGTCTCGAGACGGTCGGCGAGGTCGTCGTGACCGGCCTTGCGCAACAGCTCGCACGCCTCGCCGAGCGCGAGGTCGGCCGAGCCGGTGAGGCGGTGCAGGCCGTACAGCCGGCCCCGCACCTCCTCGATCGTCTCGAAGGCCTCGCTCAGCTTGCCGACCGCCTCGACGGTCGCGTCGTCGACACCGTCGGGGCGGCGGTCGAGCCCGCGCTCCCCCGGGTTGGCTGCACCCTCGTCACTCATCTGGCCAGTCTGGGTCGTCAGGCCGACGCGCGCACGACGAGGTGGTCCACCTCGGGGTCGCGGTCGATGACGACGGCCTCGCCGTCACGGACCTGGCCGGAGAGGACCGCCTTGGCGAGCCGGTCACCGATCTCCTTCTGCACCAGACGTCGCAGCGGCCGTGCGCCGTACGCCGGGTCGTAGCCGGTGATGGCCAACCACTCCCGGGCCGCGGGCGTGACCTCGAGGCTGATCCGACGGTCGACGAGGCGGCTGGCCAGCTCGCGGACCTGGAGCTCGACGATGTGGGTGAGCTCCTCGGAGCTGAGCGGGTCGAAGATGACGACCTCGTCGAGCCGGTTGAGGAACTCGGGCTTGAAGCTGGCCCGCACCACGCCCATCACGGCCTCGCGCTTGGCCGACTCCTCCATCAAGGGGTCGACGAGGAACTGGCTGCCGAGGTTGCTGGTCATCACGAGGATGACGTTGCGGAAGTCGACGGTGCGGCCCTGCCCGTCGGTCAGGCGACCGTCGTCGAGCACCTGGAGCAGGATGTCGAACGTCTCCGGGTGCGCCTTCTCCACCTCGTCGAGCAGCACGACCGAGTAGGGGCGCCGACGGACGGCCTCGGTGAGCTGACCGCCCTCCTCGTACCCGACGTAGCCGGGAGGCGCACCGATGAGGCGCGCGACCGAGTGGCGCTCGGAGTACTCGCTCATGTCGATGCGGACCATCGCCCGCTCGTCGTCGAAGAGGAAGTCGGCCAGGCTCTTGGCGAGCTCGGTCTTGCCGACACCCGTGGGCCCGAGGAACAGGAACGAGCCGGTGGGGCGGTTCGGGTCGGAGAGCCCGGCGCGCGAACGACGCACGGCATCGCTGACGGCCTCGACCGCGGCGCCCTGGCCGATGAGGCGCGAGCCGATGATCGACTCCATCGACAGCAGCTTCTCGGTCTCGCCCTGGAGCAGGCGGCCGGCCGGGATGCCGGTCCACGCCGAGATGACCTCGGCGATGTCGTCGGCGCCGACCCGCTCCTTGACCATCAGCTCGTCAGGCTGTCCGCCGTGCTCGCGGACCGCGAGGGCCTTGCTGCCCTCGGCCTCCTGGGCGCTCCGGAGGGACTTCTCGAGGGCGGGGATGTCGCCGTAGAGCAGCTTGGACGCGCCCTCGTAGTCACCCTCGCGCTGGAGCCGCTCGGCCTGGCTGCGGGCCTCGTCGATCTGCGACTTGAGGTCGCCCACGCGGTTGAGGCCGGACTTCTCCGACTCCCAGCGGGCGTTGAGCGCGGCGAGCTCCTCGCTCTTGTCGGCGAGGTCCTTGCGCAGCCGCTCGAGCCGGTCCACCGACGCGTCGTCGGTCTCGCGGGCAAGGTGCAGCTCCTCCATGCGGAGGCGGTCGACGGCGCGGCGGAGCTGGTCGATCTCGACCGGCGAGGAGTCGATCTCCATGCGCAGCCGGGACGCCGCCTCGTCGACGAGGTCGATCGCCTTGTCGGGCAGCTGGCGGCCACTGATGTAGCGGTCGGACAGGCTCGCTGCGGCGACCAGCGCGGCATCCTCGATCTCGACCTTGTGGTGCGCCTCGTAGCGCTCCTTGAGCCCGCGCAGGATGGCGATCGTGTCCTCGACGGACGGCTCGCCGACGAAGACCTGCTGGAACCGGCGCTCCAGCGCCGGGTCCTTCTCGATGTGCTGGCGGTACTCGTCGAGCGTCGTCGCGCCGACGAGACGCAGCTCGCCGCGGGCCAGCAGCGGCTTGAGCATGTTGCCGGCGTCCATCGCGCCGTCGCCGGAACCGCCCGCGCCGACGACCGTGTGCAGCTCGTCGATGAACGTCACGACCTGGCCGTCGCTCGCCCGGATCTCCTCCAGGACCGCCTTGAGCCGCTCCTCGAACTCACCGCGGTACTTCGCGCCCGCGACCATCGCGGCGAGGTCGAGGCTGATCAACCGCTTGTCCCGCAGCGACTCCGGCACGTCACCGTCGACGATGCGCTGGGCGAGCCCTTCGACGACCGCGGTCTTGCCGACACCGGGCTCGCCGATGAGGACGGGGTTGTTCTTGGTGCGGCGCGAGAGCACCTGCACGACGCGGCGGATCTCCGAGTCCCGGCCGATGACCGGGTCGAGCTTGCCGTCGCGCGCCGCCTGGGTGAGGTCGGCGCCATACTTCTCCAGCGCCTCGCCGCCCTCGACGGGCAGCTCGCTGTTCACCTTGCGACCGGCGCGCAGGGCGTCGATCTTGGCCTCCATGTCCTTGGCGCCACGCTTCTGGACCGCGGCGAGGTGCCCGGTCTCGGCGAGCGCGAGGAGGAGGAGGTCGCCGGCGAGGTAGGTGTCGCCCTTGGCGCGCATCAAGGTGTCGGCCTGCTGGAGGACGGCGATGGCGTCGCGACCGAAGGTCGGCGGCTGGGTGGCCCCGGTGGTGGTGGGCAGCGTGCGCAGCCGCGCATCGGCCTGGCCGAGGACGTGGCCGGCGCCGGTCCCGGCGGCCTGCAGCAGGACGTCGGCCTGCGCGGTCTCGAGCTGGACCAGCGCGCTGGTGAGGTGGTCGGGGGTGATCTCGGGGTGGCCCGCGGTCTGCGCGGCGCGCTGGGCGAGGGCCAGCGCCTCGGCGACCTTGGCGGTGGGCTTCAGATCCATGCCTGGGTGCTCCTGGGTGTTCGGTCTACCTGTTCGTGGGAGACAACCGCTCCAAAGTTGAGTGTATTCCGCTCAACCTTGGGTTCGCACAGGCCATTGGTCCCCTCCTACAGGACGCGGGGCGTCGGCTCCGGGTCGTACCAGCCGCCGTGCTCCTCGGCCAGCGCCTGGAACCGGTCGCGCAGACCGCCCTCGACCGGCCCCGACTCGTCGGCGACCATCTCCTCGACGACGTGAACGGCCCACTCGTGTGCCTCGGAGTCGTCCTCGCCCGCGAGCGCCTCACGCACGACCCGCACGCCGGTGAACCCCTCCTCGGACAGCTCGGCAGCCACCTCGTCGGCGGTGTCACGCTCGGGGAAGACCAGCAGGTGCTCGCTCACAGGCCGAGTATGCCGCGTGCTTGGATGGCCGTGATGCCCCGCCACCCCGACGCGCCCAGGTCCGACGACCCGTGGGAGGGGTACCGGTCCGGGTCGGCCGGCTACCGCCGGATCTCCGCCTCGGTGTTCCTCGCCGGGATGGCGACGTTCGCGCTGCTCTACACGACCCAGCCGCTGCTGCCGCTGCTGTCGCGCGAGTTCGACGTGTCACCGGCGCAGAGCTCGCTCACGGTCTCGCTGTCCACGATCGGGCTCGGCCTGGCCATGCTCGTCGCCGCTCCGGTGTCCGAGCGCTTCGGTCGCACCACGATGATGCACGTCTCGCTGCTCGGTTCGAGCATCGTGTGCGCCCTCGCGGCCTTCGCTCCGACCTGGTCGACCCTGCTCGGGCTACGGCTGCTGCTCGGCGTCGTCCTGGCCGGCCTGCCCGCCGTCGCGATGGCCTACCTCACCGAGGAGCTCCACGGCAGCGCGGCCGCCCAGGCCGCAGGCCTGTACATCGCGGGGACCGCGCTCGGCGGCATGACCGGCCGTCTCCTGGCCGGCCTGCTCGCCCAGCTCTGGGACTGGCGCGCGGCGCAGCTCGGGATGGGTGGGCTCGGGATCCTCTGTGCCGCAGCGGTGCTCGCGCTGCTTCCGAGGTCCCGGCGCTTCACACCGGCCCCTCCCGGGTTGGGCGAGGCGGTCCGCAGCACCCGGGCGATCTTGCGCGACCCCGCACTGCTCATGCTGTTCGGCATCTCACTGACGGCCATGGGCGCCCAGGTCGGCATCTACAACACCATCGGGTTCCGGCTCGAGGCCCCGCCGTACGCCCTGCCGGTGGCGCTGGCCTCGCTCGTGTTCCTCGTCTACCTCGGCGGGTCGGCGGCCTCGACGATCGCCGGCAGGTGGTCCTCCAGGGTCGGTCGCCGCACGGTGGCGCCGGTCGCCGCGGTGGTCATGCTCCTGGGCGTCGTGCTGTCGCTCGCTCAACCGCTGTGGCTGGTCGTCGTGGCCCTGGCGGTCAGCACCGCGGGGTTCTTCGCGCTGCACGGGGTGGCCAGCGGCTGGGTGCCGGTGCGGGCGCGACTCGGCCGTGGCGGCGCCGCGCAGGCGAGCTCGCTCTACCTGTTCGCGTACTACCTGGGCTCGTCGGTGTTCGGCACGGCAGCGGGGTCGGCATGGGAGGCCGCCGGTTGGGCACCGGTCGTGGCGCTCTGCGGGGGCCTGGTCGTCGTCGCCCTCGGGCTCACCCTGCTCCTGCGCCGGACGCACAGCCTCGAGCCCGGAGGCGGCACCGGCCCGGGGCCTCAGACCGCCGGCTGACCTCGCCGGCACGCAGTTCGTCGAGCGCGGGCACTGTGGGCAGGGGTGTCCCTGCGCCGGTCCCGGGCTCAGCGGTGGGACGGTCGCCAGACGACGAGGGCCTGGGAGCGTCCGCTGCGCGGGCGCTCCCCCGCCCGGACGGCGATCACGTCGCCGGTCGGGCCGACCGCGAAGACCCGCGAGCCGAAGGTGCCCCGGGTCGCCATCCTCAGGCTGTCGACCTCGTCGGAGAGCTCGCGGACCCGCGCGCGCAGGGCGTCGACCTGGTGCTCGAGCTCGAGGATGCGCTGGATGCCGGCGAGGCTGATGCCCTCCTCCTGGGAGAGCCGCTGGACCTCGCGCAGCATCGCCACGTCGCGCCCGGAGTAGCGACGACCGCCACCCCGGGTGCGCGACGGGCTGACGATGCCGAGCCGGTCGTACTGCCGCAGCGTCTGCGCGTGCATCCCGGCAAGCGTGGCCGCCACGGAGATGACGAAGACGGGGGCCTCGTCGTCAGGCGAGAAGCCGGGACCGGGGGCTGCGGGCGCCACGGAGGGTCACCGTCCTGCGTTCTCGAAGAGCTCGGCGCGGGGGTCATGGCCCTCGTCCAGAGTCTTGAGCACCTCGACGGCCTCCCGGGCCTCGTCGGTCAGCCGCTGCGGCACGACCACGACGACGCGGGCCATGAGGTCGCCGGGCGCCCCCTTGACCTGGACCCCGCGTCCCTTGACACGCAGCACCCGACCACTCGGGGTGCCGGGGGCGATGCGGACCTTGACGGGTCCACCGGTCAGCGTCGGGACCGACACCGTGGCACCGAGGGTCGCCTCGGCGAAGGTGACCGGCAGGTCGATCGCGAGGTTGTCGCCCTCGCGGGTGAAGACCGGGTGCTTCTCGACGCTGACGGTGAGGATGAGGTCACCCGGGTCGGCGCCGCGGTCGCCGGGCTGGCCCTTGCCACGCAGACGGATCTTCTGGCCGTCCTTGACCCCGGCGGGGATCCGCGTGGTGATGGTGCCGCCACCGGCGACACCGAGGGTGACGGTCGCACCTTCGACCGCGTCGCGGAACGGCAGGCTGGTGCGGGCGGTCAGGTCACCGCCCTTGCGTGGTCCGGTCGGGGCCCGGAACCCGGCCCCGCCGCCATACGACTGACCGGCGCCTCCGCCGCCCCCGAACATGCCGAAGAGGTCCTCGAGGTTGGGCTGGCCGGCGCCGCCGGCACCACCGGTGGAGTAGCGGACGCGCTGGCCCCCACCGCCCCCACCTCCGAACATCGAGGAGAACACGTCGTCGAACCCGCCTCCACCGGCCGGCCCGCCTGGGCCACCTGCGGTGAAGCGGGCGCCGCCGCGGGCCATCTGGCGCACGGCGTCGTACTCGCGGCGCTTCTCCGGGTCGGACAGGACCGAGTTGGCCTCGCCGATGTCCTTGAAGCGCTGCTCTGCCGCCGCGTCCCCGGGGTTCTGGTCGGGGTGGTGCTTGCGGGCGAGCTTGCGGTAGGCCTTCTTGACCGCCGCCTCGTCAGCGTCCTGGGGGACGCCGAGGATGGCGTAGAAGTCCTTCTCGAACCAGTCCTGGCTGGCCATGTCCGGGTCCTCCTCTCAGCGGGTGGGGCGGGCGGGTGGTGCGTCCGTGGTGGGCGGGGGCCCGGCCAGATCGTATGGCGCGGACCCCCGGACCACGGTGTCGTGCAGTCTTGCTCGGGTCACTCGGGGTCCGCCACGGCGACACGCGCCGCACGCAGGACCTGCTCGCCGGCGCGGTAGCCGGGCTGGAGCACCTGGACCACCGTGGTCGACCCGGTGGAGGTGACCGAACCGTCCTGCGGCCAGGCCGTGTGCATGAGCGCCTCGTGGAGGTTCGGGTCGAACTCCTCGCCCACGGCGCCGTACCGCTCGAGACCGAACTTGCCGAGCGTGGACTCGAGCTTGTCGGCGATCGAGGAGAACGGGCCGCCCTCGAGGTCGCCGTGCTCGCGCGCGGCCTGGATGTCGTCGAGCACCGGCAGCAGCGCCTCGACCACGGACCGGGCGGCGCGCTCCTGCACGACCGCACGGTCACGGTCGACGCGACGCTTGTAGTTGACGTACTCCGCCTGGAGGCGCTGCAGGTCGACGAGCCGCTCCGCCGCGAGGGCGGTGTCGGGGTGGCCACCGGCAGCATCGCCGTCGGTGGGCACCTCGGCCCGGTCGGTCACCAACTCCTCGACGAGGTCGCCCTCGAGCGGGGTCTCGGCGCCCGCGGGGGCGGTGGGGCCGGCCTGCTGACCGGCACCCACCTCCTCCTCGCCGTCCGGGCGGGTGCCCTCGGGCCGGGAGCTGTGCTCCGTCACTTCTTCTCCTCGTCGTCCTCGACGACCTCGGCGTCCACGACGTCGTCGTCGGAGGAGGTGTCACCGGCGGGCGCGCCGTCGGTGGAACCCGCACCGTCACCGGCGCTGCCGGCCTGCTCGGACTCGGCCGCGGCGGCATACATCGCCGTGCCCAGCTTCTGCGACTCCTCCGAGAGCTTCGAGGTCTTGGCGGAGATGTCCTCCGGCGTCGCACCCGAGTCGGCCTTGAGGGCGTCCTTGAGGTCGGCGAGCGCCTCGTCGACCGGACCGCGACCGTCGGCCGGGATCTTGTCGGCGCTGTCGGTGAGGAACTTCTCCGTCGAGTAGACGAGCTGCTCGGCGGTGTTGCGGGCCTCGGTCTCCTCGCGGCGCTTCTTGTCCTCCTCCGCGTGGGCCTCGGCCTCCTTGATCATCCGCTCGATGTCCTCCTTGGCGAGGGCAGAGCCACCGGAGATGGTGATCTTCTGCTCCTGGCCGGTGCCACGGTCCTTGGCGGAGACGTTGACGATGCCGTTGGCGTCGATGTCGAACGTCACCTCGACCTGGGGCACGCCGCGGGGGGCGGGCGCGATGCCGCTGAGCTCGAAGGTGCCGAGCTGCTTGTTGTGCTGGGCGATCTCGCGCTCACCCTGGAACACCTGGATGAGGACGCTCGGCTGGTTGTCCTCGGCGGTGGAGAACACCTCGGAGCGCTTCGTCGGGATCGCGGTGTTGCGCTCGATGAGCTTGGTGAACAGGCCACCCTTGGTCTCGATGCCGAGGCTCAGCGGCGTGACGTCGATGAGCAGGACGTCCTTGCGCTCACCCTTGAGGACACCGGCCTGCAGGGACGCGCCGACGGCGACGACCTCGTCCGGGTTGACGCCCTTGTTGGGCTCCTTGCCACCCGTGAGCTCCTTGACGAGCGCGCTCACGGCGGGCATGCGGGTCGAGCCACCGACGAGGACCACGTGGTCGATCTCGGACAGGGAGATGCCGGCGTCCTTGATGACGTTCTGGAACGGCTGCTTGGTCCGGTCGAGGAGGTCCTTGGTGAGCTGCTCGAACTGCGCGCGGCTCATCGTCTCCTCGAGGTGGATCGGGCCGTTCTCCGACATCGAGAGGTACTGCAGGGAGATGTTGGTGCTCGTCGAGGACGAGAGCTCCTTCTTGGCCTGCTCCGCCGCGTCGCGAAGACGCTGCATGGCGATCTTGTCCTTGGACAGGTCGACGCCCGAGGTGTTCTTCACCGTGGTGAGCAGGTGGGACACGATGCGCTCGTCCCAGTCGTCGCCACCGAGCTTGTTGTCACCGCTGGTCGAACGGACCTGGATGGTGGAGAAGCCGTCGTCGGGGTCCTTGCCGACCTCGAGGAGGGACACGTCGAAGGTGCCACCACCGAGGTCGAAGACGAGGATGAGCTCGTCCTCCTTGCCCTTGTCGAGGCCGTACGCGAGGGCCGCGGCGGTGGGCTCGTTGATGATGCGCAGGACGTTGAGGCCCGCGATCTCACCGGCCTCCTTGGTGGCCTGGCGCTCGTGGTCGTCGAAGTACGCGGGGACGGTGATGACGGCGTCCGTCACGTCCTCACCGAGGTAGGACTCGGCGTCGCGCTTGAGCTTCTGCAGGATGCGGGCGCTGATCTCCTGGGCGGTGTACGCCTTGCCGTCGATCTCGGCGGACTTCCAGTCCGTGCCGATGTGGCGCTTGACCGACCGGATGGTGCGGTCGACGTTGGTGACGGCCTGGCGCTTGGCGATCTCGCCGACCAGGACCTCACCACCCTTGGAGAACGCGACGACCGAGGGGGTCGTGCGACCGCCCTCCGCGTTCGCGATGATGGTCGGCTCGCCGCCCTCGAGGACGGCGACAGCCGAGTTGGTGGTTCCGAGGTCGATGCCGACCGCACGTGCCATGGTGATGCTCCTGTGGTGCTCGGGGTTGAGTTGCTTCCACTCAAGTTAGGACGACGTCCCGGTGGGTGCAAATCCGGGATCGCAAACTTGAGTTCATCAGGCTCAACTTCGTGCGTGGAGACTTTGTTCCCGCCCGTATGCCGCCGTGCCCGACACCGCGCCGAGCCGCGCCCCCGCGGGGTGGCGGGCAGGCGGCATACCCCGCCGTCCTCGCCGGTGACCGCGGCAAAACGGTGGTTGCTCGACGAAACGGGCCCCATGTCCGCCGTTTCGTCGAGCAACCACCGTTTCGCGGGTCGGAGGCCAGGCCGGCGGCCGCTGGGCGTCAGGTGGGCTTGTGGTCCTCTTGGCGCTTGCGGCTGCGGGGGTCGGGGACCCCTGCGGTGTAGACCATCTCGTGCTCGTCGCCACGGCCGACGACGGGCATGCTGCCGAGCTCGCGCGTGATGACCGGGCCCTGGTCCTGCAGGGGCACGACGGTCGGCTCGCCGGGGTCGACCCGCACGCGCTCGCCGCGCACGACGAACTCCAGGCCGTCGCCCTCGACGAGGGTGAAGGCGATCTGGTCCGGCAGGATCTCGACCCGGACCCGGTTGCCGCGCACGCGGAGCCGGAACTCCAGCCGCGGCCAGCTCGCCGGCAGCCGCGGGTCGAAGGTCAGGGTGCCGTTGTGGTCGCGCATGCCACCGAACCCGTAGACCGAGGCGTTCCAGACCCCGCCGCAGGACGCGATGTGCACGCCGTCGGCGGCGTTGCGGTGCAGGTCGGCGAGGTCGACGTAGAGGCCGTCGTGGAAGTAGCGCAGCGCCAGGTCCTGGTACCCGACCTCGGCGGCGATGATCGACTGGACGACGGCAGACAGGGTCGAGTCGCCCGTGGTGATCGGGTCGTAGTACTCGAAGTCGGCGCGCTTCTCCTCGACGCTGAACAGGTCGCCCTGGAGGAACAGCGCCGCCACGACATCGGCCTGCTTGAGCACCTGGAACCGGTAGATGACGAGCGGGTGGTAGTGCAGCAGCAGCGGTCGCTTGTCGGGCGGGGTCGCGGCGAGGTCCCACACCTCGCGCTCGAGGAAGTGCTGGTCCTGGGGGTGCACGCCCATCGCCTCGTCATAGGGGATGTGCATCCCCTCGGCGCAGTGCCGCCACTCCTCGATCTCGGCGTCCTCGACCTCGAGCCGGGCCATCATCCGGGCGAACTCGGCCGGCCGGCGCTCGCGCAGGATGTCCGACCACCGGGCGGCCTGGCGCAGGTTGTCGCGGGCCATGACGTTGGTGAAGAGGTTGTTGTTGACGACGGTCGTGTACTCGTCCGGGCCGGTGACGCCGTGGATGTGGAACCGAGGCTCCTTGCGCCCCAACCAGAATCCGAGGTCGGCCCACATGCGCGCGGTCTCGACGAGCACGTCGATCCCCTCGCGCATCATGAAGTCCTCGTCACCGCTGGCGCTGACGTACTTCGAGAGCGCGTAGGCGATGTCGGCGTTGATGTGGAACTGCGCGGTGCCGGCGGCGTAGTAGGCCGAGGCCTCCTCACCGTTGATGGTCCGCCACGGGAAGGCCGCCCCTGACTGGGACAGCTCGCGCGCACGACGGCGGGCGGCCGGGAGCATCTGGTAGCGGAAGCGCAGCGCCCCGCGAGCCATCCACGGCGAGGTGTAGCTGAGGAACGGCAGGACGTAGGTCTCGGTGTCCCAGAAGTAGTGCCCCTCGTACCCGGAACCGGTGACGCCCTTGGCCGGGATGCCGGCCTGCTCCACGCGACCCGAGGCCTGCGCGAGCTGGAAGAGGTTCCAGCGCACCGCCTGCTGCACGTCGGGGTGGCCGTCGACGACCACGTCCGAGTCGGCCCAGAACCGGTCCATCCAGCGCCGCTGCTCGGCGAACAGCTCGTCCACGCCGGCCTCGCGGGCTCGGTCGAGGGTGCGTCGACCGCGGTCGACCAGCTCGCGCACAGGCACCCCGCGCGACGAGTGGTATGCCGCGACCTTGGTGATCGTGATCGGCACGCCTTCCTTGGCCGTGACCCGGTAGACCTTCTTGGCCAGGTCCTCCTCGGCGTGCGCCAGCTCCTCGAACTCGTTCTCGGTGCGGATCTCGTGGTCCACGGCGACGGCGACCGTCATGCCCGAGCTGGCGCAGCGGTAGCCGAGGATGGCACGGCGCTCGCTGCACCAGTGGCTCTGCGGGAGCAGGACCCGCTCGGTGAACTTCGCCGCCTTGCGCGGGTCGAAGCCGGCACCCATCGCGGCGGACTTCACGAAGTACTCGTCCTGGCCGTCCTGGCGGTTGAGCACCTGCGAGGAGATCGCGATGGGGGCGTCGCCGTCGAGCAGGGTGACCTCGAAGGTCATCACGGCGAGGTGGCGCTGCTCGAAGGACACCATCCGGCGCGACTCGACCTTGACCCGCTTGCCCGACGGGGTGCACCAGACCAGCGACCTGCTCAGGACGCCGTCCGCGAAGTCGAGCGTGCGGTCGTAGTGCTCGAGGTCCGCGACGGACAGCAGCAGCGGCTCGTCGTCGACGTAGAGCTTGATCGTCTTGACGTCGGGGACGTTGACGATGGTCTGGCCGGTCTGCGCGAAGCCGAAGGCCTCCTCCGCGTGCCGGATCTTCCACGTCTCGTGGAAGCCGTTGATGAAGGTCCCGTGCGCGTGCGTCTCGCGCCCGTCCTCGGGGTTGCCGCGCATCCCGAGGTAGCCGTTGCCGACGGCAAAGACCGTCTCGGTGACGCCGAGGTCCTCGTTGGAGTAGTAGGACTCGGTCCAGCGCCACTCGTCGACGGGGAACCTCGTGCGGTCGACCGGGTCGGCAGCGCCCACCCGCCCCGGTGTCGCGGCGTGCCCGTCCTGCTCCGTGTCGACGTCGGTCATCGACCGATCAGCTCGTCGAGCTCGGCCACGACGACGTCGGCGCCACCGTCGAGCAGCGGCTGGGCTCCGGCGCCCCGGTCGACCCCGACGACGAGCCCGAAGTCACCGGCCCGGCCGGACTGCACGCCGGACAGGGCGTCCTCGAGCACGACCGCACGGTCCTTGGTCACGCCGAGCTGCTCCGCGGCATACAGGTAGGTGTCGGGGGCCGGCTTGCCCGGCAGCCCGGCGGCCGACGCGACCTGGCCGTCGACGACGACCTCGAAGCGGTCGGCGAGGCCGGCGGCGGCGAGCACGGCAGGAGCGTTGCGGGAGGAGGAGACGACGGCCACGGCGGTGCCGCGCTCGCGCAGGTGGTCCAGGAGGGCGACCGAAGCGGGGTAGGGGGTGACGCCCTCGTCGCGCAGGACCGCGGAGAAGGCGGCGTTCTTGCGGTTGCCGAGGCCGCAGACGGTCTCGAGCTCGGGGGCGTCCTCGGGCGTGCCGTCGGGCAGGGTGATGCCCCGGGAGGCGAGGAAGGAGCGGACCCCGTCGTAGCGCGGTTTGCCGTCGACCCAGGCGAAGTAGTCCTCGTCGGTGTACGGCTGCTGGTCGTCGTCGCGCTCGTCGAGGTAGGCGTTGAACATGACGTCCCACGCCCGCATGTGCACCTCGGCGGTGGGGGTCAGCACCCCGTCGAGGTCGAAGAGGGCAGCGTCGTAGTCGGTCCAGTCCACCGGACAAGGCTAGAGGCCGTCCGGGGCGGCGGTCGCACAGGTCCGGCACCCTCCCCGAAGTCCGCCCGGAGTCGACCCGTTCGGCCCCCGACGGACCCGCTCCTACCGGGGCAAATGGGTGCCGGCTGGCACGGCTCCGGGAGTCCTGCAGGAATTGCGGGGGCCTCCCGACGGACGTTGACTGAGAGAGTCGCCGACCTCGCGGCGACAGGACGGAAGGCTTCCCCCGCATGCAGTCCGAGATCACCCTCGTCGTCGACGGAGCCGAGCGCACCGTCGAGGTGGACCACCGCAGCACCCTGCTCGACACCCTCCGCGACCGGCTCGGGGTGACGTCGCCCAAGAAGGGGTGCGACCACGGGCAGTGCGGCTCGTGCACGGTGCTCCTCGACGGTCGTCGCCACCTCTCGTGCCTCACCCTCGCAGTGGCCCAGGACGGCGCGGAGGTCACCACCGCCGCCGGGCTCGGCGACGGGGACTCCCTGCACGCGGTGCAGGAGGCGTTCCTCGCCGAGGACGGGTTCCAGTGCGGCTACTGCACACCGGGCCAGGTCTGCTCCGCCGTCGGCATGCTCGAGGAGGCCAAGCAGGGCAACCCCAGCCACGTCACCGACGACCTCGTCGGCGACGTCGAGCTCACCGACGAGGAGATCCGCGAGCGGATGAGCGGCAACCTCTGCCGCTGCGGCGCCTACGTCAACATCGTCGCCGCGATCCGAGAGGCGGCCAAGGCATGAGGGCCCACACCTGGGAACGCGCGACCGACGCCGCCTCGGCCGTCGAGCGCGTCAGCTCCGCCCCCGACGCGCAGTTCATCGCCGCCGGGAGCAACCTCGTCGACCACCTCAAGCTCGGCATCGCTCGCCCTGACCTCCTCGTCGACGTGAGCCGCCTGCCGCTGGACCAGATCGACCACTCCGAGGCGGGCGTGCGCATCGGGGCCAACGTCCGCAACAGCGACCTCGCCGCCGACGCGGGCATCCGTCAGGGGTATGCCGTGCTGTCCCGGGCCCTGCTGTCCGGGGCTTCCGGCCAGATCCGGAACCAGGCCACCACCGCGGGAAACCTGCTGCAGCGGACGCGCTGCGTCTACTTCCAGGACGTCACGACGCCGTGCAACAAGCGCGAACCCGGTTCGGGCTGCTCGGCGCTCGAGGGGTACGGCCGCTACAACGCCATCCTCGGAGCCTCGTCCGACTGCGTCGCCGTGCACCCGTCGGACCTCGCCGTCTCGCTCGCTGCGCTCGACGCCACGGTGACGGTGCTCGGCAGCGAAGGCGAGCGGGAGGTGGCGTTCGAGGACCTGCACCGCCTCCCCGGCGACCACCCCGAGCGGGACACGACTCTGCGCCACGGCGACCTCGTCACCGGCGTCTTCGTCCCCGCGCTCCCTTCCGGCACGCGGTCGACCTACACCAAGGTCCGCGACCGGGCGTCGTACGCGTTCGCCCTCGTCTCCGTCGCGGTCGTCGTGAGGGTGGCCGACGACGGCACGCTCGACGACATCCGCATCGCCTGGGGTGGCGCCTCGCACAAGCCGTGGCGGGCCCGTCGCGCCGAGGACCTGCTGCGCGGCAAGGAGCCCAGCGCCGAGAACGTGCGGGCCGCGCTCGACGCCGAGCTGGCGGAGGCGAAGACCTCCGCCGACACGGCCTACAAGGTGCCGATGCTCCTTCGCACCACCGCGATGACGCTCGTGCAGCTGACCTCGCCGGGCTCGTCCCCGTTACCCACGTCGTCCACCACCTCGACCACCACGTCGACCGAGGAGGCCTCCGCATGAGCAGCCACGACACCGGCAGCACCCGGCCTGCGCCGACCACCGACTCCGGCGCCCTCGAGGTCGCTGCCATCGGGCAGGGCACCCGTCGAATCGAGGGCCGCCTGAAGGTGACCGGTGACGCGACGTACGCCTACGAGGCCGACGTCGAGCGACCGCTCTACCTGCACCTCGTGCAGTCGACCATCGCCAAGGGCACCGTCACCGGGATCGACAGCACCACGGCGCGCGCACTCGAGGGGGTCGTCGCGGTGCTCGACCACACCAACGCTCCACGTCTGGAGTCGACCGAGGACGCCGAATACGCTGCGCTGCAAGGTGATTCGGTGGGCTTCCGCGGGCAGGTGATCGCTGTGGTCATCGCCGAGAGCGTCGAGGCGGCCCGCGAGGGCGCCCTCCTCGTCGAGGTGACGTACGACGAGCAGGAGCACCGGGCCGACTTCGTCGCCGACGACCCCGAGCTCTACAAGCCTGAGAAGGTCAACCCTGCCTTCCCGACCGACAGCAACGTCGGCCGGATGGACCGGGCGCTGGAGAACGCCGATGTCGTCGTCGACCAGACGTACCGCACGCCGTTCGAGCACAACAGCCCGATGGAGCCGCACGCGCTGACAGCACGGTGGGACCACGAGGCGGCCGAGGGCGAGCCGGTGCTCTTCATGCATGCCTCGACCCAGGCGGTGCACGGTGTGGTCAAGACGCTGGCACCGTTGTTCGGGCTGGACGCGACCCAGGTGCACGTCGTGTCACCGTTCGTCGGTGGCGGGTTCGGCAGCAAGGGACTCCCCCACGTCCACGACGTGGTGGCCGCCCTTGCGGCGCAGACCACCGGTGGCCGTCCGGTGCGGCTGGCGCTGACCCGTCAGCAGCTCTTCGCCCTGGCGGGCTACCGCACCGCGACGATCCAGCGGTTCCAGCTCGCGGCCGACTCGACCGGTCGGCTCGTCGGCATCAACCACGAGGTCATCGAGCAGACCTCTGCCATCAAGGAGTTCGCCGAGCAGACCGCGATCGCCACGCGCCACATGTATGCCGCGCCGAACCGGCACACGTCGCACCGGCTCGCGCCGCTCGACGTCGCCGTCCCGTCGTGGATGCGGGCACCGGGCGAGATGCCGGGGATGTTCGCCCACGAGGTCGCGATGGACGAGCTCGCCGAGGCCGTCGGCGTCGACCCGGTCGAGCTGCGCATCCTCAACGAGCCGGAGACCGACCCCGAGACGGGACAGGAGTTCGGGCACCGCAAGCTCGTCGAGTGCCTGCGCGAGGGTGCGTCCCGCTTCGGCTGGGCCGACCGCGACCTGCGGCCCGGCGCCACCCGTGACGGCGACTGGCTCGTGGGCACCGGGGTCGCGGCGGCGACCTACCCCTACTACCAGCAGCCCGGCAACCGGGCCACGATCCGCGCCCTCGAGGGTGGCCGCTACGCCGTCGAGATCGGCGCTGCCGACATCGGCACCGGTGCCCTCACGGTGCTGAGCCAGATCTCGGCCGACGCCCTCGGGGTGCGCCTCGGCGACGTCGAGGTGGCCATCGCGGACAGCCGGCTCCCGGTCGCCACCGTCGCCGGCGGCTCTGCCGGCACGGCCTCGTGGGGCTCGGCCATCGTCGGCGCCTCCCGGGCGTTCCGCGAGGAGCACGGCACCTCGCCGTCGGTGGGTGACGAGACCACCGCGGGACCGGCGGGCAACCCCAACATGGGCAAGTACTCGCTGCACTCGTTCGGGGCGCAGTTCGTCGAGCTCAGGGTGAACATCTGGACCGGCGAGCTGCGGGTGGCCCGCGCCCTCGGTGTCTTCTCGGCGGGCCGGATCATCAACCCCGTCACGGCGCGGTCTCAGCTCATCGGCGGCATGACGATGGGCCTGTCGACAGGGCTGTTCGAGGAGTCGGTGCGCGACCCGCGCTTCGGCCACATCGTCACCCAGGACCTCGCGAGCTACCACGTCGCCTCGCACGCCGACATCCCGGAGATCGAGGCGGTCTGGCTCGACGAGACCGACCCGCTGACCAACCCGATGGGCTCGCGCGGCATCGGCGAGATCGGCATCGTCGGTGCTGCCGCGGCCGTGGCGAACGCGGCCTGGCACGCGACCGGGGTGCGGGTGCGCGACATCCCGCTGACGGCCGACAAGTTCCTCGACCTCTCGCCCGAGCTCCCCGCGCTCAAGGGTCACCCGGCAGCCGCTTTCGCCTGACGGCTCCCGCCCGCAGCGCGAGGTATGGCGCGACGCCCACTCGGCGCCGCGCCATACCTGTGCTCGGGGAACGACCATCGGTGGCCCAGGAGCCACGAATGGTCCGGTCCGCAGGGTGACGACACTTCGTGGCCCGCCGGCCACGAAGTGTCGCGTGGCTAGGTCGCGAGGACCGCGACGGCGACCGGGAGCAGGGACAGCAGGAGCACGAGGGAGTCGGCGAGCCGCCACGGCGCGGGCTGGGCCCAGGTGCGACGCGAGGCCGTCGCGAAGCCGCGCGAGTCCATCGCCACGGCGAGCGCTGCGGCCGCCTGGAGCGAGCGCACCAGCATGCCGAGCGTGAGCGCCCAGACCTCGCCGAGCACCGACCTCGGGGACCGTGCCGTCGCGGCGATCCCGCGCACCCGTCGGGCCCGGGCGATCTCGGCCCAGACGTCGCCGAACGTGTGGACCCGCTGGAGGGCCGCGGCCAGGGCCACGACCGGCCGGGCCGGCAGGCGCAGCTGCTGGGCGAGGTGGTCGCCGAGGGCATCGGCGTCGACGTGCTGGATGAGCACGGCCGACGGCAGCACGATGATGAGGACCCGCAGCCCGGCCGTGGCGACCACGTCGAGGTCACGGGTGCCGAGCAGCCAGGTCGACCAGGCCACCGACACCGCCCCAATGAGGCCCGGCACCAGGCGCAACGCGACGCCCCGGGTCCGGCCCGCCGGACTGACGCCGCGACCCGGCGCGGACAGGGCCAGGACCGCGAGCACGAGCTGGGTGGCGAGGACTGCGAGGCTGGTGCGCCAGTGCGGTGCGGCCACCCCGGCCGGTATGGCGAGCATCGAGGCGCCGAGGAGCGCGAGCGGGCCCGCTCGGGAGACCAGCGGTCGTCGGGGGGCCGGTGGGGTGGGCGGCTGGACGGGGCGTTCGATCGTCGTGACGCGGTCCGCTCGGGCCACGACCCCGTCGTCGTGGGTCGTGACCACGACGGCCGAGCCCGCGTCGCGCAGCGCCTCGAGGATGCCGGTCACCGCGGCCCACGTGTGCCGGTCCTGGCCGACCGTGGCCTCGTCGGCGAGCAGGACCGCCGGCTGGTGGGCGACGGCCGAGGCCATCGCGAGGCGGCGTTGCTCACCCCCGGACAGGTGCCGTGGGTCGGCCTGTTCGAGGTGGTCGAGCCGTAGGACGGCGAGCAGCGTTCGGCACCGGGCCAGGGCCTCGGACTCCACCAGTCCCAGGGCGCGCGACGTCGTCATCACCTCATCGAGCACGGTCGACGCGACGAGGGTCGAGCTCGCCCACTGCGGCACCCAGGCCAGGGTGCGCGCGACGTCGAGGGTCGACCAGTCGCGTGGGTCGCGGCGGCCGTCGACGGCGAGGTCGGGGTGGACCCGGACCTCGCCGCCCTTGCGGTCGACCAGGCCGGCGAGCGCGAGCACCAGAGTGGACTTGCCCGCGCCGGAGGGCCCCACGAGCGCGTGCGACTCGGCGGCGCGCAGCTGGAGCCACTGACCGTCGACGGCCACGCTGGTGCGGGTCGACCCGTCCAGCCGTCGCACCGAACGCTCGACCCGCAGGTCGACGGCGTCGAGCGCCACGACGTGGGCACCGAGCCGTCCCGACGCGAACGTCCCTGCCGGGACGGGTCGGGGGTCGGGGTCCGGGACACCCGGCACCCAGATCCCCTGTGCGGCGAGGGACTCGCTCCGCTCCGCCAGGACCTGACGGGGGTCGCCGTCGGCGACGACCCGGCCACCGTCGTCGAGGACGACGAGCCGGTCGGCGAAGTCCACCCACGGCCCGAGCCGGTGCTCGACGACGACGGTGGTCAGGTGGCGTGACGCGGTGACGTCGGCGACGACGTCCCGGACGGAGGCGGCGTTGTCCGGGTCGAGCATCGCGGTGGGTTCGTCCAGGAGCAAGAGGCTCGGCTCGAGCGCCAGCGCCCCGGCGAGCGCGAGCCGCTGCTGCTCGCCCCCGGACAGGGCGTGCGTCGGGGTGTCCTGCGGCATGGTCAGGTGGACCGCAGCCAGCGCGACGGCGACGCGCGCGGGCATGGCCGCGCGCGGCATACCGGTGTTCTCCAGGCCGAAGGCGACGTCGCGCCCGATCGTCGCGGACACCACCCCTGCCCCCGGCTCCTGGAGGACCAGGCCGACCGCACCGGCGCGGGCGCCCGGCTCGGCACCGTCGAGGTCGACCGAACCGGATCGTTCCCCGGAGTCGGCGACCTCGAGCACCCCCGCGAGCGCACGCAGCAGGGTGGACTTGCCGGAGCCGCTGGGGCCCACGAGCAGCACCCGCTGCCCGGCGGGGACGACCAGGTCGATGCCGCGCAGGACGGGCTCACGGCGACCGTAGGGGCGCCAGGTGAGGTCGTGGACCTCGACGCGTCCGGGGTGTCCCCCGGCGACGGCGGGACCGTCGCCGGGGGTCAGCACCGGGCCGACGACGTCAGACAGCGTGGGACTCCCTGGCTTCCTGGCCGGCCGGGAAGGCCCCGAGCGCGCCGGCCCTCGCGAGCGCCCGGGTGAGCAACCAGCCGAGTCCACCGGCGATGACGGCACCGGCGGCCGTGAAGATGACGAGGTAGACGACCTTGTAGTCCATCGCCCAGTCAGTCCAGTAGACCTGCCACTCGTAGAGCGCCTCGAGCGGGGCGCTGAGGGCACCGGCGAGCATGGCGGCGCCGAGGCCGAAGGCGCCGTAGCCGAGCAGGAGGAAGGCGATCTCGGCGCCGAGGCCCTGGAGGATGCCCGAGATCAGCACGGTCGCTCCCCACTGCGTGCCGGGGAGCATGGAGACGAGCGCCGCGATGACCTCGCAGAGCAGAGCTGCGCCGGGGCGCCGCACGACGAGGCCACCGACCACGCCGGCGATGAGCCAGGGGGCGGCGGTGATGCCCTGGAGCGGGGGGAACGCCTTGGTCAGGGCCTCGGCGGGCACGCCGTAGGCGAGGCCCCAGCCCCAGTAGGCGATGCCGAACGCGGCGCCGAGGAAGGCGACGGTCAGCAGGTCGACCGTTCGCCACCCCATGAGGGAGCCGCTCGCGCGGATGCTGCCTCCTCGACCGCGCGGGGACGGGCTGGAGCTGGTGGTGGTCTGCGTGGTGCTGTTCTTGGTGGTGCTGCTCTCGGCCGAGCCGGCCGGGGTGTTGGTGGTGCTCATGGTGGTGCCTCCCGAGGATCCGTTGGATTCCGAGGGGGTTGCCCCTGCCGACCGGACGCACCCACGGGCACGAGGCTCGACGGCTGCGACGGTCGACAGGTGCGTGAGAACTCGACTCCCTACGCCGGTGCGAACCGGATCAGGTGTGAGGGTCTGCGGTGGGCCGCACTCTCAGCGCTTGCGCGCTCCCCTGTCGTGACGTCTGCAGGCTACTCCACCCTGTGCAAGGCTGGACAGGACGATGGCGCAGAGATCTGCGACCTGCACGACGACTGGAGGACGACATGGGCCCGATGGTGTGGAGAATTCTGGGATCGGGATCTGCGGTCCTTGCCGGGGTCGTGGCGAACAAGCTCGTCACGACGATCTGGAAGAAGGCCGGCAAGGACTCGACGCTGGACCCGCGCGATCCGCGCACGCCGTGGAAGGACGCGGTGGCGTTCGCTGCGCTCACCGGCCTGGCTGCCGGCGCCGCGAAGGTCGCGATGACCCGCAAGGCCGCCCAGTACTACGAGAAGTCCTCCGGTCACCTGCCGCAGGCCATGCAGGAGGGCGACGCCTAGGGCTGCTCGGGCGGCAGCAGGTCGGTGCGGCCGAACATCTCGGCGGTCGCCCGCGCGCTGGGCGTTCCCAGCTCGGGGTCGGCGCCGTGCTGCAGCAGCGCCCTCACCACGTCGTCCTCGCCCTTGAAGACGGCCCCGGCCAGGGGCGTCTGACCGCGGTCGTTGGTGCGGTCGACCTCGGCGCCGGCAGCAGCCAGGCCGAGGACCGCGTCGGCGTGCCCGTGGTAGGCGGCGAGCATGAGGAGCGTGTTGCCACTGGCGTCCGTGAGGTCGACCGGCACCCCTGCCGCGACGTAGGCGAGCAACCTCGGCGTGTCACCGTGGCGCGCGAAGTCGAAGCAGGCGTGCGCCACCTCGACCAGCTCGGGGGCTGGGGTGGTCGGCTCGGTCATGAGGGTCCTCCGGACGGTGCGGCGAGGTCGAGCGCCCGGGCGATGGGCACGCCTGCACGGTAGGACAGGTGGACGTGCGACGGCGCGTCGAGGACGGTGAGGTCCGCCCGGGACCCGACCCGGATCTGCCCGATGTCGCTGCGGCGCAACGACTTCGCGGAGCCGGCCGTCGCGGCATACACGGCCTCGCCGGGCGTGAGGCCCATCTCGCGGACGGCGAGCGCGACGACGAACGGCATCGACGACGAGTAGCAGGTGCCGGGGTTGCAGTCGGTGGCCAGCGCGATGTCGACGCCGGCGCGCAGCAGCCCCGCGGCGTCGGGGTAGGGCGAGCGGGTCGAGAACTCCACCCCGGGCAGCAGGGTCGCCACCGTGGTGCCGGCGGCGTCGGCGAGGGCGGTGACGTCGTCGTCGGACAGGTAGGTGCAGTGGTCGACGCTCGCGGCGCCGAGCTCGACGGCGAGCTGGACCCCCGGGCCGTGGCCGAGCTGGTTGCCGTGGACGCGCAGGCCCAGACCTGCGTCGCGCCCGGCGACGAGGACGGCGCGCGCCTCGTCGGCAGTGAACGCGTGCGCCGAGTGGGGTTCGCAGAAGACGTCCACCCACCGCGCGTGCGGTGCCGCGGCAGCGAGCATCCGCCCGGTCACGAGATCCAGGTATGCAGCGCGGTCGGCTGCGTGCTCGGCCGGCACCACGTGCGCCCCGAGGAAGGTGGTCTCCGTGGTGAATTCGGCAGCGATGCGCAGCGACCGCACCTCGTCCTCGACCGTCAGTCCGTAGCCGCTCTTGACCTCCACGGTCGTCGTGCCCTGGGCCCGCATCTCGGCGAACCGGGCAGCCACCAGGGACCGCAGCTCGTCGTCGCTGGCGGCGCGGGTGGCCGCCACCGAGACACCGATGCCCCCACCGTCGTAGGGAGTGCCCGCCATCCGCGCGGCGAACTCGTCACCGCGGTCGCCGGCGAAGACGAGGTGGGCGTGCGAGTCGACGAAGCCCGGCAGCACCGCCCGGCCCCCGACATCGACCCGACGGTCAGCAGCCGGGGCGTCAGCCGAAGGCCCCACCCACGCGACCAGCCCGTCCTGCACGACCACGGCCGCGTCGTGACGAAGTCCGAGGCGGTCGCCGACCGGCCCGTCGTTGCCGTCGCACGTGACGAGCTCGCCGATCCCGGTCACGACGGTGCTGCTCACCGGTGCTCCCTGACGTCGGCGAGCGAGGTCGTCAGCAGGTCGGCGACGTCGCCGAGCTCGTGCCGGCCGTCGCGCACGATGGTGCGACCACCGACGACCACGAGGTCGACGTCGGATCGCGTTGCGCTGTAGAGGATCTGGCCTGCCTTGGACCCGACGGTGTTGACGGTGTCGGTGCGGACGAGGACGAAGTCGGCGACCTGCCCCTCGGCGATCTCGCCGATGTCGTGCCACCCGAGGCTGCGGTAGCCGTCGACGCTCGCCGCCCGCATCAGGTCGTCGCCGGTGAAACGACCCCGTTCGTTGCTCGTCAGGCGCTCGTGCATCTCGAGTCCCCGCACCTCCTCGAACGGGTCGATGACGGCGTGCTGGTCGGAGCCGAGGGACAGTCGGGCCCCGGCCTCGGCCAGCGCCCGCGCCGGACCGATGCCGTCGGCCAGGTCGCGCTCGGTGGTCGGGCAGAAGCAGGCGGTCGCGCGCTCGTGCCCCAACGAGGCGACGTCCTCGTCGGTGAGGTGGGTGGCGTGCACCGCGGTGAACCGCTCGTTGACCAGGCCCGCCTCGGCGAGCATCGCCGTCGGGGTGGCGCCGTAGAACATCTGGGTCGCGAGGTTCTCGGCCGGCTGCTCGCTCACGTGGGCGTGCACGATGCGGCCCCGGGTCACCTGGGCCATGGGTTCGAGCTGGTCACGGGGGATGGCCCGCACCGAGTGGACGGCCGCACCGATGCGCGTCGTCAGGCCCGGCTCGAGGGCGGCCACGCGGGCCGCCCAGGCGTCGACGTCACCGTCGGAGAACCGCACCTGCACGTCGTCCAGCGGGAGGTGGCCGTCGCCGGTCAGGCCGCCCGCGAGGTAGCAGGTGTCGAGCAGGGTCAACCGGATCCCGACCTCCTGCGCCGCGGCGATGAGCGACAGTCCCATCGCGTTCGGGTCGGCGTACCGCGTCCCGCCGGGGGCGTGGTGCAGGTAGTGGAACTCCCCCACCGCGGTGATGCCCGCGAGCGCCATCTCCGCGAACACCGCTCGCGCCAGGGCGAAGTAGGTGTCGGGCGTGAGGTGCCGTGTCACGGCATACATCTGGTCGCGCCAGGTCCAGAAGTTGCCGCCGTCGACGTGCGTGCGGCCGCGCAGCGCGCGGTGGAAGGCATGGCTGTGGGCGTTGGCGAGCCCGGGCAGGACGACGCCGTGGAGGCGTTCGTCGCCGGGAGCCGGGCGGGCCTTGCGGTGGACGGCGACGAACCGCCCCTCCACCACCTCGAACCGCACGTCGGTCGCCAGTCCCGTGGGCAGCCAGGCGTGCTCGGCCCAGTACGTCGTCATGCCCCATCCCCTGCGTCTCCCGCAACGTCTCCCGCGAGGTCCTCCAGGACCGCCGTCAGGGCGGCGACGCCCTCGAGGCAGTCGGACAGCTCGGCGTGCTCCGCGGGCGAGTGCGAGACCCCGGTCGGGTTGCGCACGAACACCATCGCCGTGGGGACGCCGGCGTTCGCGAGGATGCCGGCATCGTGCCCCGCACCCGTGCCGAGGGCCGGTATGCCGCCGAGCCGGGTCGCGATCCGCGCGGACAGTTCGCCGTCGAAGGGGGTGGAGGGCGTCCAGGACTCCTCGGTCACGTGCCCACCGGCCTGCTCGACCATGCCGCTCACGTCGGCGACGGCACGACGCACCGCCCTGGGCTTCGCCCCACGCGCGTCCAGCCAGCCGGTGACCGCGCTCGGCACGGCGTTCACCCCGCCGGGGGTGACCGCCACCTTGCCGACGGTGGCGACGCAGCCGTGGGTGATGGCGGCCTCGCGGGCGGCCAGGACCGCACCGGCGAACCCCAGCATGGCGTCCTGCCGGTCCTCGAGGCGGGTGGTCCCGGCGTGGTTCGCCTCGCCGGGGAAGTCCAGGCGCCACCGGCCGTGCGGCCAGATGTCGGTGCCGACCGCGACGGCGTGGCCGAGGTCGATGAGCCCGCGCCCCTGCTCGACGTGCAGCTCGACGAAGGCCCCGATCCGCCCGACGGTCTTGTCGTCGCGACCGATCTGGTGCGGGTCCCGCCCGGCTGCGAGGAGGGCGTCGGCCATCGTCGTGCCGTCGGCGTCCGTGAGGCTGCGTGCCCGGCGGGCCGTCATCGCCCCCGTGATGACGCGTGAGCCGGCGCAGGCCACCCCGAACCGCGCACCCTCCTCGTCCACGAAGTTGACGATGCCGATGGGTCGGCGGGGGCTGAAACCGTTGTCCCGCAACGCATCGACCGCAGCGAACGCACTCACCACACCGAGGGGGCCGTCGAAGGCACCACCGTCCGGGACGCTGTCGAGGTGGGAGCCGGTGACCACACCCTTGTCGCCGTCACGGGTCGCCCGGTCGGGGTCACCCCACCACGCCCACTGGTTGCCCATCCGGTCCTCGGTGAGGTCGAGACCGCGACGGGCCGCCTCGCCGGCGAACCACTCGCGCAGGTCGTGGTCCTCACGCGTCCACGCGAAGCGTCGGTATCCCCCCGAGGAGGCGCTGCGCCCGACGGGCTGCAGGTCCGCCCACATCGACTCGAAGCTCACGCTGCCCTCTCGACTGGGGTGACCGGACGACTGGTCGGCGTCCGGGACGACCGAGGTGCCCGGGAGGGTCCCGGATCGACGACCTGACCATTCCACACCCGGGCGGCGCACGGGGACCCTCCCCCACACGGCTTTGTGTCTCGCATGGGAGACGCCCTACGGGTCGAGCGAGCTCAGGTCCGACGGCACGTCGACGGCGTGCTGCTGAAGGACCGTCAACGGCACCAGCGACAGGACCGAGTCGTGGGTGGAGGCGAGCACCACCGGCGCGGCGACCCCGTCACTGTAGGCACGGGCCCAGTTCAGCGCCGTGACGCACCACCGGTCCCCGGGCGCCAGGCCTGGGAAGCCGTACTCGGGCAGCGGGCTCGACAGGTCGTTGCCGATGCCGCGCTGGTGGTCGAGGAACTCTGCTGTCGCCACCGCGCAGATCGTGTGGCTGCCGAGGTCCTCGGGACCGGTGCGGCAGCAGCCGTCCCGGAAGAACCCGGTCATCGGCTCGGTCCCGCAGGGTTCGAGCTCGCCGCCGAGGACGTTGCGTTCGTTCACGGCCCCAGCATGCACCCCCTGCGGACGGACCGCTGGGCGCACCGCTGGGCCGTGGCCCGACCCACGCCTAGGCTGGCGCCATGACTGACGACGGCGCCGAGCGGGCGGCTGCGGCCCTGGCCGCCAGCGGGATCGACCACACGATCACCCGGCACGGACGGGTCGGTTCCCTCGAGGAGGCCGCAGCCGCCCGCGGTGTGCAGCCCGACGACATCATCAAGACGCTCGTGGTCCGTCGCGCCGAGGACGACTACCTGTTCGTCCTGGTCCCCGGCGGTCGCGAGATCTCCTGGCCCAAGCTGCGGGCGCTGCTCGGCGTCAACCGGATGTCGATGCCCGACGCGGCCACGGCCAAGGACGTCACCGGCTACGAGCGCGGGACCATCACCCCGTTCGGCTCGACGACCCCGTGGCCCGTCGTGGCCGACGCCACGGTGGCGGGCCGCCTGGTGTCGATCGGCGCCGGCGCCCACGGCGTGGCCGCGACGGCGCAGGCCGACGACCTCGTCCGCGTGCTCGGCGCCCAGGTCGCCGACGTCACCGAACCCGCCTGAGCCGAGCCCGTCCCAGCCGTACCTGACGGACCGGCACCGGACCCGCGGCTCACGGCCGGACGAACCGCATACCGGTGATCGTCGCGGAGTAGGGCAGGACCTGCTCGACGTCGCGCCGGCCCTCGGGCCGGGACCGGTCGTAGCTCGAGCGCACCTGCGTCCGGAGGGTGCCCGTGGCGGTGTCGACGGTGACGAGGCGGACCGGGTTGGTGTCGGGGGCGTGCATCGCCTGGAGGAACATCGCGACCGGGTGCCCGTCGGCCGCCGGCCTCGTCACGCTGACCGCCTGGCCGGTGTGGCCGCTCACCGTCATCACCACGTTGGGGAAGGTCCTGAGCGCCTCCCACAGCCGGGCCGGGTTGGTCGCGCCGTAGCCCCCGTTGGTCTGCGAGATCGAGCCGTCACCCTCGAGGAACATGTGCGTCAGCACGATGACGTTGTGCCGCGGGTGGGAGGCCACCACCCCCGTCGCCCACGTGACGACCTCGGTGCGGGGCCACAGCTCGAGGGCCAGGACGAGCCAGTCGACGCCCCCCGCGCGGAAGGTGCGGAAGCCGTTGTCGGACCTCCCCGGCTCGGCCAGGCCCTCGAAACCGAAGGAGGACGGCGGGTAGTAGGTGTTCCACAGGGTCGTGTCGCGGACGGTGACCGAGGTGTCGGCGCCGGGGCAGGCCGAGCCCCCTTCGCACACCGCGGCGGTGTCGTGGTTGCCCGGCGCCGCGACGAACGGCAGGCCGGCGGCCGCCAGTGCCCGGAACCGGGTGCTCATGGTGACCCACTGCTGGTGGTCGGGGGTGTCCCAGTCCTGGATGTCGCCGCTGTGCAGCACCCACTGGAGGTTGAGCTCCTCGCGGTGCGCGACCAGCCAGGCGTTGCGGGCGTCGGTGCGCGGGTCGTCGGCCCGGACCTCGGGCTGGGTGTCCGGCACGACCGCGAAGGTGAAGGTCGTCGCCGGCCCACTCGAGGGGGCCGGCTCCGTGGCGCCTCCCGTGCAGGCTCCCAGCGTGACGAGGGCGGCCGACACCACCGCGAGGACCGGCCGCATCCCGCGCCGCCCCGGCACCGCGCGCCCGTCCCGTCGCCCCATCGCCACCCCCGTGCGGTGAGCGTATGCCGCGGGGTGACCCCGCGGCATACGTCACCGGACGTAGGCCGTGCGGGCGTCAGCGGACCCAGCGCATCCCGGTGACGGTGGCGGTGTAGGGGTAGACGCGGATGACGTCCTGCTCACCCGCCGGCAGGGCACGGTCGAAGTTCGACCGCACCTCGGTCCGGATGCTGCCCGCCGCGGTGTCGACGGTGACGATGCGGACCGGGTTGGTCGTCGGCGCGTGCATGGCTTCGAGGAAGGTCGCGACCTTGTGCCCGTCCCTGGCCGTGAGCGAGGTGTTGGCGACCTGTCCGACGTGACCGGAGAAGGTCATCACCACGTTGGGGTAGTCGTCGAGGGCGGCCCAGAGCGTGGCGGGACTGTTGGCGCCGTACCCGCCGTTGCTCGTCGACACCTCGCCCGAGCCCTCCAGGAAGGAGTGGGTGAGCACGATGACGTTGTGGTCGGGGTGGGTGGCCACGACGTTCTTGGCCCAGTTGATCACCGAGGTCCGGGGCCAGAGCTCGAGGTTGAGCACCAGCCAGTCGACGCCACCGGCGGCGAAGGTGCGCCAGCCGTTCTCGGAGTGCCCCGCCTCGAAGACGCCCTGCAGGCCCATCCGCGACGGCGGGTAGTAGGCGTTCCACGTGCTGGTGTCGCGCACGGTCACGCTGGTGTCCGCACCCGGGCAGGCCGACCCACCGGGGCAGACCGCACCGGTGTCGTGGTTGCCGGCAGCGGCGACGAAGGGCAGGCCTGCCGCGGTCAGGGGCTCGAGGCGTTGGCTCATGGCGGCGAACTGCGCGTGGTCCGGCGTGTCCCAGTTGTGGACGTCGCCGGAGTGCAGCACCCACCTCAGGTCGAGGGCCTTCTTGTTGTCCACCAGCCAGGAGACCCGTGCGGGCATCCGCTGGTCGGTGGGGCCGACCTCGTTCTGGGTGTCGGGCATGACGGCGAAGGAGAAGGTCGTGTCGGTGCCCGCAGGCGGCGGCGGGGGCACCGGCGCCGGCTCGACCACCGGTGTCGAGGGCGCCGCGTGGAAGGTGGTGCCGGCCTGCGTCCAGCCCTGGGCCACGAGTGCCGCGACCTCGCCGGGGAGCGCGTACTGGTGGTGGCCACCCTTGGTGAGGGACGACACCGCGACGGTGCAGCCGGCGATGGCAGAACGCGAGGCGAAGAAGTTGACGCCCTGGTCGGCGTACCCGGCGGCCTCCGCCGACTCCTTGGCCGCGGACCCGGCGAACTGCCACTGGAAGTCACGGGTGTCGCGGTCGTACAGGCGGTGGACGGCGACGAGCTCGTCGGCCGGCCCGGTTGACGCCTTGAACGGCGTGCCCTCGATCTCCGTCCATCCGTAGCTCGCCGCGTTGTCGGCCTCCTGGGACCACGGCGTCAGCAGCGAGCTCCCGGTCGACGGGTTGACGACGTGCCACGTCGGGCGGTCGAGGTCGGCACAGGAGGCGGCTGCGTGGGCCGGGGCAGCAGACAGCCCGGCCCAGCAGATCGCAGCGACCACGCCGAGCGCGACCGTCCCGGACCTCGTCGTTCCAGGGTGTCTCATGGGGGGCTCCTCCGGTCATGACCCAGGTGCCGTGCGGTCGACCACGGGGGTTGGTGGAGACGCTGTCGGGCTGGGCGCGCAGCCACCGTTTGGGGCGGTATGGCTGCTCTCGGGGCAAGGTACCCACGGCTGTGGGAAGGGACAACCCTCAGGAGACGGGTATCTCGGACGGTCTTTCGCCGCCTTCAGCCGCCCGACGAGAGACCCGCCAGGGCCTCACCAGCGCCTCACCAGGCCTTCACCAGCCCTTCACCAGAGCCCCAGGCGGACACTTCCTGCCGGACGGCCGATGAGCGAGGCGACGTCCGACGGCAGTGGTTCGGCGGTCGTCGGGGCCAGGGCTGCGACGGCAGCAGTGGGGACGCCGGTGGCGCTGAGCACGGCGGCGCCGACCAGCTCGCGACCCCGCCGCTCCTGTCCCGTGGTCGACGACATCTGGGCGAGGCTCGTGAAGACGTACGGGTTCCCGGCGCCTCGCGACCACACCACGAGCCATGTGGGGGTGGCGGTGTCGCGGCGGTGGTAGACGTTGCCGTTGGCCGAGATCCCCATCTGCTCCGCAGAGCGCTGACCGCTGTAGTCCTCGACGCACAGGACGCAGTTGCTGCCGGTGGTGGGCTGCGACACGACGTTGTTGCGCACGACGACCGGGCCCAGGGTCCACGGCATGGCCGGGTCCGGGAAGGCCACTCGGGGGTCGACGGCCGGGTCGTTGGGGTTGGTGTTGCGGCGGCTGTCCTGGACGAGGTTCAACGGCCGACCGGCGCCGATGAACGAGTTGTTCCAGATCTTGACGTTGCTGGTGTTGTTGACCTTCATGCCCGCCAGGCCGTTGCGGGCGAACAGGCTGTCACCCACGACCACCTTCGCCGAGATCTCCAGGAACAGGCCGTCGCCGGTGTTGTCGGCGAAGTGCGACCCACGGACGACGGTGTCGTAGACCGACATGTCCTCCCAGAGGCCGGGGCCGTAGTTGCCCGAGAAGGTGCTGTCGCGCACGGTGACGCCGCGCGTCTGGCCGAGCTTGGCGCCGCCGGAGACCGGGGCGATGTTGAAGCGCTCGATGTTGTTGCGCACGGACTTGACCGCGGAGAACAGGATCCGGTCGGCGAAACGGGCGTGGATGCCCAGCATCCCGCTGCGCTCGATCGTGACGCGGTCCAGCACGGCGTCCTCGCGCAGCACCGAGACACCGGTGGTCGCGCTGTCGTTGACGACCACGTTCTCCAGGCGCACCTTGGGCGCCTCGACGGTGACGGCCCCCATGTGGAAGACCGACGGGGAGAACCGGCGGATGCCGATGCCGCGGACGACCGAGCCCGCACCGCGGATGCTCAGGGCCTTGATCTGGGTGCTGGCCTCGACCGTGTGGCCGGAGGGCTGGTTCCCGATGTACAGCCGCGAGGTCGCCTCGTCGAGGAAGAAGGTGCCGGCCGTGACCTGGCTGCGGTACTTCACCTGGCGCAGCGCCGTGCCGTCGACGAAGACCTGGTCGGGGTGGGCGGCCATCGGGTAGGTCTGCGGGTTGACGAACTGCCAGTACGGGGTCGTCGAGTCCGGTGCACCCTGCGTGTAGGTGGGGCTGTGGTCGAAGCGGGTCGTCCAGCCGTCGCGACGCCAGGCGGTGCCGTCCTGCACCCAGCCGTCGACGCGCTGCGACCCGTCGAGCCACACCGCCTGCCCGGGCGCGTTCTGGATCGTGACCGTCTTGCCCGAGATCGTCAGGGACTCGCGGTACGTGCCCCCAGCGACGACGACGGTGCCGCCCGAGGGTGCCAGGGCGATGGCACGCGCGATGGTGCGGACGGGCGCCGTCGCGGTCCCGGCGGCAGCGTCGTTGCCCGAGGTCGTGACGTGCACCGCGCCGCTGGGGACGGCATACGAGGCGGAGCCGACGGCCACGGACCCTGCCGCAGCGGCGCCACCGGTCGCGGGCGTCGGGGTCGTGGGCGTGGGCGTCGTCGGGGTCGGGGCGGTCGCGGCCATGGTGGGCACGTAGAACGCGGTCCCCTTGAGCGACCATCCCTGCGTCACGAGGGTGCTGCCGGCCGTGGCCAGCGCGAGGCGGGTGACGGCCCCCTTGCCGTAGACCTGCACGGGTTCGGTGCGGTCGGCCAGGTCGGTCGCCGAGGCGTAGAAGCTGGTGCCCTGGTCGGTGTAGCCGGCCGAGCGCAGGGTGGACAACTGCGTGGAGCCCTCCAGCGCCCAGGCGAAGTCCGAGGCCGAGGCCTTGAACAGGCGGTGCACCGGCGCCAGCCCGGCCACGGCCGTGGTCGAGGCCCGGAACGGCTTGCCCAGGTCGGTGGTGTAGCCGTAGGACGTCGCGGCCGTGGCCGCCTCGTCCGCCCACGGCGTGACGAGGCTGGCCCCCGTCGCCGGGGCGACCCGCTGGTACAGCGCGTCGTCCATGGCGGCCACGGGATCGACCGCTGCACCAGCCGGCGCGGTGGCCAGCGGGGCGGCGAGAAGGGCGAGGACCAGTGCGGGCAAGGTCGGGGTCAGCATGCGCCAAGAGGGCATGGGGCTCCTCGGTTCGAGACCGGAACGACTGATCGTGCGACACGAGCCCCTGCTGCGCGCGCACACCGAGCAGGGTCCCGACGGGGGGTCAGGGTGGTCGGTAGCTCCCCGCCCCGTGCCGAGTCCCCCGAGGGGGAACCACCACGCGACGAGGTCGCCGTACCCTAGCCCGCCCCGGTCCGGAGGCCAAACGGGAGAAATCGTGACGCGGGACTCACTCCTCGCGCATCGGGATGCGGACCCCCTGCTCGGCAGCGGTCCGCTCGGCGATGTCGTAGCCGGCGTCGACGTGCCGGATGACGCCCATCGCGGGGTCGTTCGTGAGCACGCGGGCCAGCTTCTGGGCGGCGAGGTCGGTGCCGTCCGCGAGCGAGACCTGGCCGGCGTGCAGCGAGCGCCCGATGCCGACGCCGCCACCGTGGTGGATGGAGACCCAGGACGCGCCCGACGAGGTGTTCACGAGGGCGTTGAGCAGCGGCCAGTCGGCGATCGCGTCGGAACCGTCGAGCATCGACTCGGTCTCCCGGTAGGGGCTGGCCACAGAGCCGGTGTCGAGGTGGTCGCGGCCGATGACGAGCGGGGCGCTGACCTCACCGGTGCGGACCAGCTCGTTGAACGCGAGGCCGGCCTTGTCGCGCTCGCCCTGGCCGAGCCAGCAGATGCGGGCGGGCAGGCCCTGGAACGCGATCCGGTCCTGGGCGCCGCGGATCCACTTGTGCAGGCGGTCATTGTCGGGGAACAGGTCGAGGACGGCCTTGTCGGTCGCCGCGATGTCCTTCGGGTCGCCCGAGAGCGCCGCCCAACGGAACGGGCCCTTGCCCTCGCAGAACAGCGGCCGGATGTAGGCCGGGACGAACCCGGGGAACTCAAAGGCGCGGTCGTAGCCACCCTGGCGGGCCTCGTCGCGGATGCTGTTGCCGTAGTCGAAGACCTCGGCCCCGGCGTCCTGGAACTCGACCATCGCCTGGACGTGCTTCGCCATCGACTCGCGCGCCCGGTCGGTGAACTCCTCTGGCTTCTTCTCCGCGTACTCGTGCCAGTCGCCGACCTCGATGCCCTCGGGCAGGTAGGACAACGGGTCGTGGGCCGAGGTCTGGTCGGTGACGATGTCGATCGGGACCCCACGGCGCAGCAGCTCGGGGAAGACCTCGGCGGCGTTGCCGACGACGCCGACCGACCAGGCGCGGCGCTCGTTCTTGGCTGCGACGGCCTTGTCGATCGCCTCGTCGAGCGATCCGGCGACCTCGTCGAGGTAGCGGTGCTCGACCCGACGGCGCAGGCGCGACTCGTCGACGTCGACGATGAGGCAGGCGCCCTCGTTCATCGTGACGGCCAGCGGCTGCGCGCCACCCATCCCACCGCAGCCGGCGGTCAGGGTCAGCGTCCCGGCGAGCGTGCCACCGAACTTCTTCTCCGCGATCGCGCCGAACGTCTCGTAGGTCCCCTGCACGATGCCCTGCGTGCCGATGTAGATCCACGAGCCGGCGGTCATCTGGCCGTACATCGTCAGCCCCAGGTGCTCGAGGCGGCGGAACTCCGGCCACGTCGCCCAGTCGCCGACGAGGTTGGAGTTGGCGATGAGGACGCGCGGCGCCCACTCGTGGGTCTGCATGACACCGACGGGACGACCGCTCTGCACGAGCATGGTCTCGTCCTGCTTCAGGGTCGACAGGGTCCGGACCATCGCGTCGAACGACTTCCAGTCACGCGCCGCGCGACCCGTCCCGCCGTACACGACGAGGTCGTCGGGACGCTCGGCGTTCTCGGGGTCGAGGTTGTTCATGAGCATGCGCAAGGGCGCCTCGGCGCCCCAGTGCGTGGCGTGGGTCAGCTGGGTGCCGCGTGGTGAGCGGACGGGACGGGCGCCTTCCATGTCGTTCTCCTTCTCGTATGCCGTGGGGTCAGGCGAGGGGGCCGGTGACGGCCTCGACCGCGGCCAGCGCCTCTCCGCTGGCGACGAGCTGGACCGCGGTCTCGATCTCGGGGGCGAGGAACCGGTCGGTCCCGGGCGCGGGAGCGCCCGCGGCGCGCAGGGCGGCGACGACAGCGGCGGTGGCCGGGGCCGGGGTCAGGGGCGCGCGCAGGTCGAGCGCCCGTGCCGCGGTGAGCAGCTCGACCGCGAGGACCCGGGTGAGGCCGTCGACCGAGCGACGAAGCTTGCGCGCCGCCGACCAGCCCATCGAGACGTGGTCCTCCTGCATGGCGCTGCTCGGGATCGAGTCGACCGACGCGGGGGCGGCGAGACGCTTCATCTCTGAGACGATCGCGGCCTGGGTGTACTGCGCGATCATGTGGCCGCTGTCGACGCCGGGGTCGTCAGCGAGGAACGCGTGCAGCCCGTGGTTGCGCGAGACGTCGAGGAAGCGGTCGGTCCGACGCTCGGAGATCGAGGCGAGGTCCGCCGCCACGATGGCGAGGAAGTCGAGCACGTAGGCGACCGGCGCCCCGTGGAAGTTGCCGTTCGACTCGACGCGGCCGTCCGGCGTGACGACGGGGTTGTCTACGGCCGAGGCCAGCTCGAACCCGGCGACGGTGGCAGCGTGCTCCACCGTGTCGCGGACGCCACCGGCGACCTGGGGCGAGCAGCGCAGGGAGTAGGCGTCCTGAACGCGGGTGCAGGCATCGGGGTCGCGGTGGCTGTCGCGGATCCCGCTGTCCTGCATGACCTTGCGCAGGTTGGCGGCCGAGAGCGCCTGGCCGCGCTGAGGGCGCAGGGCGTGCAGGTCGGCGGCGAACACGTCGTCGGTGCCGAGCTGACCCTCGACGCTCATCGCCGCGGTGACGTCGGCGACCTTGAGCAGCATCCGCAGGTCGGTGATGGCGAGGACGAGCATCCCCAACATGCCGTCGGTGCCGTTGATGAGGGCCAGGCCCTCCTTCTCCCGCAGCTCGACCGGGGTGATCCCGGCAGCGGCGAACGCCTCGGCCGTGGCCATCTTCTCTCCCGCGCCATCGCGGACGACGCCCTCACCCATCAGCGCCAGCGCGCAATGCGACAGCGGCGCGAGGTCGCCGGAGCAGCCGAGCGAGCCGTACTCGTGGACGACCGGGGTGATGCCGGCATTGAGCATCGCGACGTAGGTCGACAGCGTCTCCTCGCGGATGCCGGTGCGGCCGGTGGCGAGCGTCGAGATGCGCAGCAGCATCAGCGCCCGCACGACTTCCCGCTCGACCTCGGCGCCCGAGCCGGCGGCGTGGGAGCGGACGAGCGAGCGCTGGAGCTGGGCCCGCAGCTCGACAGGGATGTGGCGGGTGGCCAGGGCACCGAACCCCGTGGAGACGCCGTAGTGCGGTTGGGCGTCGTCGGCGAGCGCCTCGATGACGGCGCGGGTGCGCCGCACCTCCTCCAGCGACTGCGGCGAGATCTCGACGCGGGCGTCGTGCCGGGCGACGGCGACGACGTCCTCGAAGGACAGGGCGCCGATCCCGACGGTGACCGCGGCGACCGAGGTGTCGGCGCCGGAGGGAGGTGCGGTGGTGGTCATGGCTCCATCACAGCGGAGGTATGCCGCCCGCGGGACTCCCGCGGGCGGCATACCGTCTCGGATGCGAGACCAGTCAGGCGGAGGCGACCCAGTAGGTCCGCTGGTTGGTGAACTCCAGCACGCCGGCCTCAGCGAGCTCCCGCCCGTACCCGCTGCGACGGGTGCCACCGAACGGCACGCGGGGGTCCGAAGCCACGACGGCGTTGACGAACGCCGCGCCCGAGGTGATCCGGCGAGCCACATCGATCGCCCGCTCGGTGTCGCGGCTCCAGACGCTGAGACCGAGCCCGTACTGCGTGGCGTCGGCGAGGGCGACCGCATGCTCCTCGTCGCGGGCCACCGCGACCGCCGCCACCGGCCCGAAGGTCTCCTCGTCGAACACGGCCATGCCCGGGTGGACGTCGAGCAGGACGGTCGGTTCGTAGAAGCAGCCCGGTCCGTCCACGCTGCGCCCACCGGCGGCGAGCGTCGCACCAGCGGCGACGGACTCGTCGACCTGGCGCTGGAGCGCGTCGCGCAGGTCGGCCCGGGCGAGGGGGCCGACCGTCGTCGCGGGATCGGTCGGGTCGCCGAGCACGAGTGCGGCCACGCCCTCGAGGAAGAGCCGGGTGAACTCCGCGGCGACCGGCTCCTCCACGACGAACCGCTTGGCGCAGACGCAGCTCTGCCCGGAGTTGGTGAAACGGGCCCGCACCGCCGCCGCGGCAGCAGCCGGGACGTCCGCGTCGGCCAGCACGACGAAGGCGTCCGACCCACCGAGCTCGAGCACCGACTTCTTCGACGCACGACCCGCGGCGGCACCCACCATCTCCCCGGCGCGGTTGCTCCCGGTCAGCGTCACAGCGGCGATCCGCGGGTCGGCGATCAGCCGGCCGACCGTCTCCGGCACCTCGGGCTCGGCGACGACGAGGGTCGTCACCAGGTGCTCGGGGAAGCCGGCGGCGACGAAGGCATCGGCCAGCGCGAGCGCAGACCCGGTGACGTTGGGCGAGTGCTTGAGCAGGACACCGTTCCCGGCAGCCAGCGTCGGGATGGCGAACCGCATGACCTGCCACACCGGGAAGTTCCACGGCATGACGGCCAGGACCAGACCCAGCGGCTCCGGCTGGACGAACGCGGAGACGTTTGCAGGAGAGTCGATCTCGACGGCCCGTCGCCGGAGGATGTGCTCCGCGTGACCCGCGTAGTAGTCGGCGGTGACTGCCGACTTCTCGACCTCACCGCGGGCTTCGGCCAGCGGCTTGCCCATCTCGGCGGTGACGAGCGCTGCATACCTCTCGGCGTCCGCACGCAGGTGGGCGGCGAGCCTCGTCAGGCCGGCCGCCCGATCCGCCACGGGGACGAGCCCCCAGGCCGCGGCCGCTCGGTGCCCGGAGACCACGGCGGCCTCCACGTCGTTGGGTCCCATGGCGGGGTAGGTGGCGAGAGGGCTGCCGTCGACCGGGTTCGACGTGGTGACCGCGTCGGTGCCCGCACTCATCGGGCGCCCAGCCCGCCACGGTCACTGTCGGACAGGTGCTCGAAGGTCTCGCCGGTCGCGGTGATCGTGCGCGTGACGTCGCGCCCCCCGTAGACCCAGTAGATGCGCATCGTCCCCGCGCCGCGGTTGAGGAAGCGGTGCGGGATCCCGGCCGGAACCCAGGTGGCCTCCCCGGCCACGAGGTCGAAGCGCTCCTCGCCGATCTCCGCCACCGCCTCACCCTCGAGGACCAGGACCGACTCCTCGACGTTGTGGCTGTGCAGCGGCAGCCCGGTGCCGGGGGCGAACTGCGTCTGGCCCGTGGTCACGGTGTTGGTCTCGCAGTTCCACCGCCCGACGTAGGGGATCGTGACGACGCCGTTGCCACGGTCGAACGGCTCGACGTCGTCGGGGCGGATGAGCAGGTTCGGCGCGAGCGGCTGGTCAGACACGGGCGAGCTCCTTGATGAGGGTTTCGATGAGGGCGCTCGTGAACGCGGCGGTGCCGAGGGTGCCGCCGAGGTCCCGCGTACGGGTGGTCGGGTCGCCGACGGTGGCGCCCACCGCGGTGTCGAGCAGCCGCCAGGCCTCGCGCAGCTCTGCGCGGCCGGACCGGGCGCCGTGCCAGTCGAGGAGCATGCCCGCCGACAGGATGAGCGACACGGGGTTGGCGACGCCGAGCCGGGCGATGTCGGGGGCGGAGCCGTGCTGGGCCTGGGCGACGCACAGGTCCTGCCCGGCATTCACCGCACCGCCGAGGCCGAGGCTCCCGCAGAGCTCCGACGCCTCGTCGCTGAGGATGTCGCCGAACATGTTCGTGGTGACGATGACGTCGAACGAGCCCGGGTCGCGGATCAGCCGGGCCGCGGCAGCATCGACGATCAGCTCGCGGAGCTCGACGTCGGGGTACTCGGCGGCGACCGACCGGACGGACTCGAGGAAGAGGCCGTCCGACAGCTTCAGGACGTTGGCCTTGTGGACCGCGGTGACGTGGCAGCGCCGGCTGCGAGCCAGGTCGAAGGCCGCGCGTGCGACGCGCTCGGAGCCCCGGCGGGTGATCTTGCGCAACGAGAAGGCGGAGTCCGCATCGGGCATGAACTCGCCGCTGCCCGCGTGCATCGACCGGTCGGAGTAGAACCCCTCCGTGTTCTCCCGCACGATGACGAGGTCCATCGGGGTCCGCAGGACGCTGAGGTCGTCCACCGAGCGGCAGGGGCGGATGTTGGCGAACAGCTCGAACTTCGTCCGCAGCTCGGCGGAGGGGTTGATGCCTCCCTCGGAGCGGGGCGGGTAGTCGTAGTGCGAGACCGGCCCCAGGATCGTCCCGTCGACCTGCGTCACCCTCGCCAGCACCGCGTCCGGCAGCGTCGAGCCGCTTGCCGCGAGCGACGCCAGGCCGATGTCGTGCTGCTCCAGCTCGAGACCCAGGCCGAGGCGGGCGTCGAGGGCCTCCAGCACTTCGAGCGTCGCGGCCGTGATCTCCGGCCCGATGCCGTCACCCGGGAGGACGAGGATCCTCATGATGCGCCGCCGGTGATCGAGGTGTGGTGGAACCGTTGCGTGGCAAGGGTGTTCACCTGGCTGCCGGGGACGACGCAGCGCTCCGCAGCGGCACGCCACACGGCGAAGTGCGGTGCCGCACGGTGGGCGGCGACCGCCTCCTCATCGGCGTAGAGCTCGTAGAACACGAAGTGGTGGTCGTCGGCGAGGTCCTCGGTGACGTCGAAGTGCAGGCACCCCGGCTCGTCGGTGAACGACCGCTCGGCGTTCTCCGCGATGGCGGCGAGGAACTCCTCCCGTCGTCCTGGCTGGACCTGCAGGGACACGAGGAGCGCGATCACGGGTGGACCTCCGGTGTGGTGTCGGACGTGGTGGGCGTGGAACCCGCCCGGGCGGCGGTGACGGTGGGCGAGTGGTGTGGGGGCAGAGCGGTCCCGGACTCCTGCGCGAGGACCGCCAGGCTCGCCCACGTGGTGTCCGCGAGAGGTATGCCGCCCGCCTCCAGCCGCTCGCGGGTGCGGTCCTCGAGCTGGCCGGGGACGAGGATCTCGTCGGCCCAGGAGGCCAGCGGCGCTCCCTGCGTCTGGTCGACCAGCTGCTCCATACGGGTGGCGAACTCCGACGGGTCGCCGAAGGCGCCGACGTCGAGGGTGATGAGGAGGTGGCCCGCCCCGCTGCGCCGGTCCGAGTCATAGGGACCGGCCACCGCATCACCGAATGCGCTCCCGGTGAGGACCCCTGCGAGGACGTCCATCATGAAGGAGATGACGTAGCCCTTCGGCCCGGCCATCGGCATGATCAGCCCGTCGATGGCGGCGGCAGGATCAGTCGTGGGCACCCCGTCGGCGTCGGCCGCCCACGTCGCCGGGATCGGCTCGCCCCGCTCGGCCGCGAGGTAGACCTTGCCGCGGGCCACCGCGGTGTTGGCCAGGTCCATGACGACGACACCGTGCCGCCCGGCGGGGGCCGCCAGCGACCAGGGGTTGGTCCCGATGCTCTTGACCCGGCCACCCCACGGCGCCATCGCCGGGCTGGCGTTGGTCGAGAGCAGGGCCACGCAGCCGGCCTCGGCCGCTCGCCGGGTGAACCACGCGGCGGTCCCGAAGTGGCCGGAGCTGCGGACCGCGACGCCGCTGATGCCGTGGGTGCGGGCGCGTTCGACGCCCAGCTCGACGGCCCGGGCCGTCAGGACCTGGCCGATGCCGTGGCGACCGTCGAGGACGACGACGGCGCCACCGTCGTGGACCACCTCGGGGGCCGTGACCCGCTCCATGGCACCGGAGCGCAGGCGGGTGACGTACCAGGGCAGCCGCAGCATCCCGTGCGAGGCATGCCCCCACAGCTCGGCGGTGACGAGGGTGTCGGACAGCAGCTCGGCGTCGACGGCAGGCACTCCCTCCGCCTCGAGCACCCGGGCACCGAATCGGCGCAGGTCGACGGCCTGGACGAGCCGGTCGGGCGGGACGGTGACCATGGAGTGCTCCTCGGGAGGGACAGCCGGACTGGTGTGCCGGTGTGCGAGACTGGAGCCAGAGAAGCATACTTGTATACAAGTATGCAAGAAGGGAGCACATCGTGGACCGCCCACGCCGCGCCTCGGGAGGCCAGCTCGTCTACACCGAGCTGCGCCGACGCATCCTCGACCTCGATCTCCAGCCCGGCCAGCGGCTCTACGAGCCCGAGCTCGCGGCCGAACTCCAGGTGAGCCGGACCCCCCTGCGCGAGGCACTGCGCCTGCTGCTCGCCGAGGACCTCCTGGACCAGCTGCCGACCGGAGGCATGGTCGTCCGCCAGCTGTCCGCGGGGGAGATCGAGGAGCTGTACACGGTCCGCGCCGCCCTCGAGGGCCTGATGGCCGCCGAGGCGGCGCGCCGGATGGACCCGGTCACCCGGTCACGGCTGACCGCCCTCGTCGACCGCAACGCCAAGCTCGTCGAGCTCCCCGACGACGCGATGAACGCAGGCCACGACTTCCACCTCGCGATCGCCGAGGTGGCCGGTCACGGCTGGGCCTCCCGGCTGCACGGACAGGTGGACGGCCAGATGGCGCGCTACCGCGCCTTCACCAACCACTCGCAGGAGCGCCGCACCGCCGCCCTCGCCGAGCACCGAGGCATCCTCGAGGCGCTCATGGCGGGCGACGTGGACCGGTCCCGGTCCCTGGCCGAGGCGCACGTGCTCGCGGCCCGCGACGTGGCGCTGTCCGCCATCGGCGAGCGCCTCGACGCCCGATAGGCGGCACTCAGCGCAGCCGGTACCGGCGCTCGGGTCGTCCGGCGGCGCCGTACCGGGGTCGCATCTCGGCCGAACCCGTGCTCACGAGGTGTTCGAGGTAACGGCGCGTGCTGCTGCGGGACAGGCCGGTGATCTCACCGCACTCGGTGGCGGACAGTCCGTCCTCGTCGGCAGCCTGCAGGGCTGCGGTGACGAGCTCGGTCGTCTCCGCACTGATGCCCTTGGGGAGGCTGGCGCTGGCCCTGGCTGCCTGGGCCCGGAAGACCCTGTCGACGTCGTCCTGGCGGACGTCCGTGAGGTCGGCGAGGTCCGCGCGGTGGGCGGCGTACTCGGCGAGGCGGCTGCGCAGGGACTCGACCTCGAACGGCTTCACGAGGTACTGGAACGCGCCACCGTGCAGGGCCTGCCGCAAGGTGTCGAGGTCCTTGGCGGCGCTGATGATGATGACGTCGACGGCACTCCCCGAGGTCTCCCGCAGCTGGCGCAGCACCTCGGTGCCGTTGAGGTCGGGCAGGTAGACGTCGAGCAGGACGAGGTCCGGCTTCGTCACGGCGACCGCCTCGAGGGCGTCCTTGCCCGTGCTGGCCACCCCGACCATGACGAACCCGGGTTGGGCGGCGACGACGCTGGAGTGCAGTCGCGCCACCATGAAGTCGTCGTCCACGACGAGCGTCCGGATCACGGCGCGCCCACGCTGGTGCGGACCGGCAGGGTGGCCACGAACACCGCCCCTCCGTCGTTGCGCACGGTCACCTGTCCCCCGCGCTTGCGACACACGAGCCGGACCAGGGCCAGGCCGATGCCGCGCTCGTGGCCGGGGCCGGCCTTGGTCGAGAACCCCCGCGCGAAGACGCGCTCGCCGATGTCGGTGCCCACACCCTCGCCCGAGTCGCGCACGGTGATCGTCACGACCCCGTCGGCCTCGACCACCTCGACGGCGACAAAGGGGTCGGCGGCACCGACGGCGGCGTCGAGCGCGTTGTCGACGAGGTTGCCGAGGACGGTGTTGACGTCGGCGGCGAGCCCCTCGTCGAGGCGCGCGAGGCGGGTCGAGCCCTCGATGATGAGGTCGACACCGCGCTCGGTGGCCTGGCTGGACTTGGCGATGAGCAGGGCAGCCACGGCCGGGTCGTCGATGTGCGACGTGACGCTGCTCGACAGCTCGGTCTGGTCGGCGGCGATCTGCTGGACGTAGGCACGGACGTCGTCGTACTCGCCGAGCTCGATCAGCCCGCTGACGACGTGCATGCGATTGCTGAACTCGTGGGCCTGGGCCCGCAACGTGTCGGTGGTGCTGCGGGTCAGGTCGAGCTCGCGCTGGAGCTCGAGCATCTGGGTGCGGTCGCGCAGCGTCGCCACCCAGCCGATGTGGCGGCCGCGGCTGAAGACGGGCATCCGGTTGACCGTGACGAGCCTGCCGTGGAAGGGCACGACTCGGTCGGTGACCTCCTCGGTGCCCTCGAAGATGCCCTCGAGCCGGCCCGCCTCGTCGACGTCGGCGACCAGTCGTCCTGTAGAGGTCTGCGGTATGCCGAGCAGGTGCGCCGCCTCGTCGTTGACCATGGTGATCCTGCGGTCGAGGTCGATGGCGAGCAACCCCTCCTTGATGCCGTGCAGGAGGGCCTCGCGCTGCTCGACCAGGCCGGTGATCTCGCGAGGCTCGAGACCCAGGGTCTGGCGCTTGACGCGCCTCGCGAGCAGGAGGGATCCGACGACCCCGAGGAGGCTGGCGATGCCGAGGTAGGTCAGCAGGTTGGGCAGGGCGGCGTGCAGGTTGTCCAGGACGGTCGGGTAGTTGCGCACGACGGCGACCACCCCGTCGGTCTCCCGGGTGTCGACGTTGATGATCGGCGCCATCGCCAGGGCTGCGCCGGTGCCCTGCTCCTCCCCCACCCAGGAGCGCCCGCCGAACGCGTCGGTCTGCTGAAGGTAGACCGCGCCGTCCCGGGGGAGGGGGTCGGTCGACGCGATGACCTTGCGGTCCTCGGTCGCGATGATGACCTTCGTCGAGCCCGAGAAGGTGCGGCCCGACTCGACGACCGACTGCGCCTGGCTGAGGAACGCGAGCCCGCCGGACGACGCCGCGGCCTCACGGACACCGGCCGTCACGGCCAGGCGCTCGGCGACGGCGAGCGCCCGCCGGCCCTCCGTGTCGCGGAACCGCGCGTTGGACTGGGCGAGCGACACGGCGGCCACCCCGACGAGGACGACGAGCACGATCGCGAGCTGCAGGGCCAGCATCCGGCTGGCCAGCGTCCACCGTCGGCGGGGCCGCGCGCGGCCGACCAGGCCACGCGCCATACCGCGCATCGACTGGCGCCCTGGCACGTCCACCCCCTGATTGTGTCGAGTGCGACGACGACGGGCCACCACCGCGTGAGCACAAAGAACGAAACTCACTTTGCGCGGCTAACGGTGACAGGCCTCCCGGGGCCGGGCACGGTGTGCGTGAAGCACCCCCCAGACAAAGGAGTCTCCCGTGCGAGTTCGCACTCCGCTCAAGGTCACCTCGGCCGTCCTCACCGCCGGGCTCGCCCTGTCGGCCTGTGGCGTCAGCTCCGACGACAGCACGGCCGGCGACGCCACCGCCTCCGGCCCCGTCAAGGGCCTGCGCATCCTCGTCCCCAACTCGCCCGGCAGCGGCTACGACGTCACCGCCCGCGCCGCCGCCAAGGCGATGCAGGACGCCAAGCTCACCGAGACCATCGAGGTCTTCAACTCGGCCGGTGCCGGTGGCACGGTCGGCCTGCAGCGCCTGGTCAACGAGAAGGGCCAGGACGACATCCTCATGCAGATGGGGCTCGGCGTCGTCGGGGCCGTCTACACGAACAAGTCGCAGGCCACCCTCAACGACACCGTCCCGATCGCCAAGCTCATCGAGGAGTCCGAGGCCATCGTCGTGCCGAAGGGCTCGCCATACGACACCCTCGACAAGCTCATCGCTGCCTGGAAGGCCGACCCGGGCAAGGTCCCCGTGGGTGGTGCGTCCAACGCCGGTGGCCCCGACCACCTCACGCCGATGTTGCTGGCCAAGGCCGTCGGCGTCACCCCGAAGGACGTCAACTACGTGGCGTACGACGGTGGCGGCGAGCTCCTCACGGGCATCCTCGGCAAGAAGGTCGCCTTCGCCGCGACCGGCATCAGCGAGGTCGCCGAGCAGGCCAAGGACGGCGAGGTCAAGATCCTCGCCGTGACCAGCGCCGACCCGGTCGAGGGCGTCGACGCCCCCACGCTGAAGAGCCTCGGGGTGGACATGGAGTTCACCAACTGGCGCGGCATCGTCGGCCCGCCCGGACTCTCCGACGAGAAGAAGAAGCAGTACGTGGACCTGCTCACGCAGATGCACGCCTCGGAGCAGTGGAAGCAGACCCTGAAGACCCAGGGCTGGACCGACTCCTTCCAGACCGGTGACGAGTTCAAGACCTTCCTCACCGAGCAGAACGACAGCGTGGCTGGGGTCCTCAAGGACCTCGGGCTGGCCTGATGTCCAGCAGCACCACCGCGGCAGAGAAGGGGGGCCGCTCCGAGTACGGGGTGGCCCTCCTCCTGCTGGGCCTCGGCGCCTGGGCGATCCAGGACGCGTTCGGCGTGACCGACGCGGCCTCTCGCGGCCCGGTCAACGCCCGCACCGTCCCGATCGCCGTCGGCCTGCTGCTCATCCTCGTGGCCGTGCTGCTCACCGTGGACGTCTTCCGCGGCGGACGCGGCGAGGCCGAGGGTGGTGAGGACGTCGACCTCAGTCACGGGAGCGACTGGCGCACCATCGGACTGCTCGTCGCGTCCTTCGCGGCCAACGCCCTCCTCATCGAGCGGGTCGGCTGGCCGATCTCGGGAGCGATCCTGTTCTTCGGCACCACCTACGCCCTCGGCGCCCGGCACTACGTGCGGATGGCGATCATCTCGGTGGTCCTGGCGGTCGGCTCCTGGTACCTCTTCTTCCTCGGCCTGGGCATCAAGCTCCCGGTCGGCCTCCTCAAGGGAATCCTGTGATGGACGGCATCAATGCCCTCATGGACGGCTTCGGCACCGCGCTGACGCCGCAGAACCTCCTCTACGCCGTGATCGGTGTCGTGCTCGGCACGGCCATCGGTGTCCTGCCCGGCATCGGGCCGGCCATGACGATCGCGCTGCTGCTCCCGCTGACCTTCACGCTGGAGCCGACCCAGGCCTTCATCATGTTCGCCGGCATCTACTACGGCGGCATGTACGGCGGATCGACCACCTCGATCCTGCTCAACACACCAGGGGAGAGCGCGTCGGTCATCACCGCCATCGAGGGCAATCTCATGGCGAAGAAGGGCCGAGGCGCGGCAGCGCTCGCGACCGCGGCGATCGGCTCCTTCATCGCCGGCACCCTCGGCACCCTGGCCCTCGCGCTGGTCGCCCCCCAGGTCGTCCGCCTGGCCATCCAGCTCGGCTCCCCCGACTACTTCGCGATCATGATGCTCGCCTTCATCGCCGTCACCACGGTGCTGGGCGCCTCGAAGATCCGCGGACTCGCCTCCCTGGGCATCGGCCTCCTGATCGGCACCATCGGCATCGACCCGACCTCGGGTCAGCAGCGGTTGACGCTCGGACTCCCCGAGCTCGCCGACGGCATCGACGTCGTCGTGGTCGCGGTCGGGCTGTTCGCCGTGGGCGAGGCCCTCTGGGTGGCGGCCCACCTGCGCCGCAGCCCGGCGGAGATCGTCAAGGTCGACGGCGCCCACATGAACCGCGAGGACTGGCGCCGCTCGTGGAAGCCCTGGCTCCGCGGCACCCTCATCGGCTTCCCGTTCGGCGCGATCCCCGCCGGTGGTGCCGAGATCCCGACCTTCCTGTCGTACGCGACGGAGCGAAAGCTCAGCAAGCACCCGGAGGAGTTCGGCCACGGTGCCATCGAGGGTGTCGCCGGCCCGGAGGCGACGAACAACGCCTCGGCTGCCGGTGGCCTCGTCCCCCTCCTGACCCTCGGCATCCCGACGACCGCGACCGCCGCGGTCATGCTCGGCGCCTTCCAGAGCTACGGCATCCAGCCCGGACCGCGCCTGCTGCAGGACCAGGGCGACCTCGTCTGGGGCCTGATCGCGTCGCTCTTCATCGGCAACGTCATCCTGCTCGCCCTCAACCTGCCGCTCGCTACGGTCTGGGCCAAGCTGCTCAACATCCCGCGCCCGTACCTCTACGCCGGCATCCTGTTCTTCGCCAGCATCGGCGCCTACGCCGCGAACACCTCGACGTTCGACCTGTGGCTGCTGCTCATCATCGGTGGGCTCGGGTTCTTCATGCGCCGCTTCGGGCTGCCCGTGGTCCCGGCCATCATCGGGATCATCCTCGGGCCGGTGGCCGAGGAGCAGCTGCGCCGGGCCCTGCAGATCAGCGACGGCGAGCTCTCCGGGCTCATCAACACTCCGTTCTCCAAGGTCGTCTACGCCATCGTCGTCATCCTCCTGGTCGCCCCGGCGGTCATCGACCGAATCCGCTCCCGGCGGTCCGGTGACGGCGGGACCGGCACGGGCGAAGGACACGGCGTGCCTCCGCTCGCCCCCCAGCACGCCAACCAGGAAGGTCAGTGACCATGGCGATCGTCGTGGGGTTCGTCCCCAGCCCCGAGGGCCGCGCGGCCCTCACCCGCGCCATCGAGGAGGCCCGGCTCCGGGGACGGCGGCTCATCGTCCTCAACGCCAGCCGCGGTGACGCGCTCGTGGACTCCCGCTACGCCTCGTCCTCGGACTGGGATGCGGTCAAGACCCAGCTCGAGGAGTCGGGCGTCGAGCACGAGGTCACCCAGCACGTCGAGGCCAAGGACCCTGCCGACCAGATCCTCAAGGTCGCGGCGCAGACCAACGCCGAGCTCATCGTCATCGGGCTGCGTCGGCGCACCCCGGTGGGCAAGCTCATCATGGGCAGCGCGGCCCAGACCATCCTGCTCGAGGCCGATGCACCGGTGCTCTCGGTCAAGGCAGCACGCGAGGACGAGAAGTGACCGTCACCCCGACCGCCGACCTCGTCGACGAGCACGGCGAGGACCTCCAGTCCTGCTCGCTCCAGCTGCGGCAGTACGGCGCCCGCACCGCCTTCGCGGGGACGGTCACCACCATCCGCTGCCACCGTGACAACGCCCTCGTCAAGGCGACCCTGGCCCAGCCGGGCGCGGGCAAGGTGCTCGTCGTCGACGGCGATGGATCGCTGGAGTCGGCGCTCATGGGCGACCTCATCGCTGCGAGCGCCGTCGCCAACGGCTGGGAGGGCGTGGTGATCCACGGCGCCATCCGCGACGTGGCGGCCATCGGCGCGCTCGACCTCGGGGTCAAGGCGCTCGGCTCCAACCCCCGCAAGAGCGCGAAGGACGGCGTCGGCGACACCGACGTGGTGGTGTCGTTCGGTGGGGTCGACTTCGCCCCCGGCCTGCTCCTCACCAGCGACGACGACGGCATCGTCGTCACGCGGCCGACCGACTGAACCCGCCTCCCCGCCACGAGCCCGCCCGTCCGCGAGGACCGGCGGGCTCGTGCGCGTCCACCCGCCTCGTGACGCCGTCGCGCCTGACACACTGACGACGTGGCCAACGCCCCTGCCGCCCGGCACACCCTGGAGCTCCTGACGCTCCTCGCGCGCCACACCGAACCGCTCCCGGCCGGCGCGATCGCGCGCGAGCTCGGCCTCCCCCGCTCGTCGACGTACCACCTGCTCGCCGTCCTGCGGGACCACGGCTTCGTCACGCACCTCGAGGAGGAGCGCCGGTACGGCCTGGGAGTCGCGGCCTTCGAGCTCGGGTCCGCCTACCAGCGCCAGGCACCGTTGCAGCGCATCGCGCGACCGCTGCTCGGACGGCTCGTCGACTCCACGACCCACAACGCGCACCTCGCCGTGCTGCACGGCCGGGACGTCCTCTACGTCATCGAGGAGCGCGCGCCCGGGCGACCCCTGCTGGTGACCGACGTGGGCGTGCGCCTGCCCGCGTCCCTCACCGCGAGCGGGCTCGCGATGCTCGCCGAGCTCCCGGCCGCCCAGGTGCGCGCGCTGTTCCCGCACCGCGACTCGCTCGTCCAGCGCGACGGGCACGGGCCGACCACCGTGGGCGAGCTGCGGCGTGAGCTCACGGCGGTGCGCGCCCGCGGCTACGCCGTCGAGGACGGCTCGGTCAGCGCCGGACTGTCCTCCGTCGCGCGGGCGGTCCTCGACCACACCGGTCACCCCGTGGCAGGCATCGCCCTCACCTTCCCGCGTGACGAGGTCGACGAGGCCGAGCGCGCCCGACTGGTCGCCGCGGTGGGTCGGGCCGCGGCGACGCTCACCGCCCGCATCGGCGGGGTCCGCTGAATCCGGCTCTCCTGCTGGCACACTCACGTCGAGGGACCGCGACACGAGGTGACGGCGACCCGACCGGGGACTGACGAGGGGGTGGGCTCGGTGGCGACCAGGCGACCGATGTCGGAGCAGCGTCGCGAACGGCTGCGCCGGACCGTCGTCGTCCTCCTCACCCTCGTGGCCGTCTCCGGCGCGACGGCGTATGCCGCGACCCGGGGAGACGACCCGGCCCCCGTGCGGTCGGCGACGGCTGGGCAGGCCCCGAAGAAGGCCGACACACCCGCACCCGCCACGACGGCGGAGAACGCTGGGGCACAAGGGTTTGCGCCCGTGGTCACCGACCGGATCCCGGCACCCACCAAGAGCATCTCTCTCGACGCGCCGGTCCCGGGCACCACCAACATGCAGCCCGGCGCGGCCGCTGCCTTCAAGGCCGCGTTCGCCGGGGCGAAAGCTGCCGGACTGTCGCCGCAGATCAAGTCGGCCTGGCGCAGCGAGCGCTACCAGCAGGTGCTCTTCGACCGCGCCGTGACGAAGTACGGCTCCCGTGCCGAGGCAGCGAAGTGGGTGCTGCCTCCGCTCTCCTCGGCCCACGTCAAGGGGTATGCCGTCGACGTCCGGCCCGAGAACGTCGCCGCTTGGCTCGAGGACAACGGGGCGCAGTACGGCGTGTGCCGCGCCTACGACAACGAGTGGTGGCACTTCGAGTACGTCGCGAGCAGCACCTGTCCGCCTCGCAAGCCCGACGCCGCCGGCTGACGGACGGCTGACAGCGCTGGCCGACGCGGGGCCGGACGACCCGGCCCCGCGCCATACCGATCAGACGCGGGTCAGACGCCGATCGACTTCCACGGACCCCAGATCGCGAAGCTCATCCCCGCACTCGCCTGGATGTTGACGAACAACGTCTGACCGTCCGGGCTGAACGTCGACCCGGCGAACTCGTCGTCGTAGCGCGGCAACCCGGTGCGCGAGCTCTCGACCCGGTTGAGGGCGATGTCCCACAGCTGACCGCGCGGGCTGAGACCCCGGACGTAGTTGTCCTCGTCGTCGTCCTCGCAGACGACGAGCGTGCCGCGGTTGCTCACGGTGATGTTGTCCGGGAAGTCGAAGGTCGCCTTGCCCGGGGACTGGTAGACGAGCCGCAGCCGCTCGGACCTCGTGTCGTAGGCCCAGACCTGGCCGAAGCCCCTGCCGTACCCGTCGACGTTGTCCGGTCCGGTCATGGCCTCGCCGCCACCCTGGGTGGAGGTGAAGTAGATGACGCCGTCGTCGTAGACCTGGCCCTCGAGCCGGGAGAACCCGGCGGCGCCCTGCGCCCGTCCCTGGTCACCGACGTGGACGATCGCCTGGTCGTTGGTCGTCGGCGCGACCTGTCCCGGCGTGTAGGGGAAGGTCGGGTCCGGGTCGTCGATGTCGACCCACTGGACCTTGTAGCTCGCCCCGCGGCGCTGCTCCGCCTCGAGGTGGGCGTTCGGCATTCCCTTCACCGCGAGCATCTGCAGCTGGCCGTCGTTGTCGAGGTGGCCGCTCTTCATGGGGTGCCGCTTGGGCTTGTAGCGGTAGTAGCCCGAGGGGAACGCGAAGTTGTCCTCGGTCAGGTAGAGGTAGCCGTCCTTCGGGTCGAAGGCCACTGCCTCGTGGGCGAAGCGGCCGGCCCGCGTGATCGGTCGGCCGGAGGCGCGACCGGTGGTCGGCACCTCGAAGACGTAGCCGTGCGGCTTGGTCAGCGGGATGTTCGACGCACCGGTGAAGTCCGGGCCGACGTCGGGGCCGTTGACCGTCTCCTCGCAGGTGACCCAGGCGCCCCACGGCATCTGGCCGCCGCTGCAGTTCATCATCGTGCCGTTGAGGCCGGTCCAGCTCCGTCGGACCTCGCCCCGGGTGCTGACCTCGATGACGGTGCAGCCTCCCTTGGCCATCGGGTCGTAGGTGTGGTCGCCGACCGGGCCGAAGGCCGGACCGGGGTTGTTCACCTCGTGGTTGCGGACCAGCACGACCGTGTCGTCGTCGTGGTCCTTGCCGCCGCCGCGCCGGTCACCGGAGTCGGGGTCGTCACGGTGTCCGTCCTTGCGACGACGGGGACGGAACGCCCCCATGCCGTCGTGCCGCCCCGGCAGGGCGGTGCCGTCGTCGAGGGTCACCGGTGACTCGGTGTCGTGGAAGGACCGGTAGGAGAAACCTTCCGGCAGGTGCAGCCGCACCTTCCCGTCGCGCAGGTCCGGCGTGGGGCGCAGGCCACGGAAGGCCGCACCGCCCCGCCCCGTCGATCCCGCGGCGCCGGGTGCGGCGCCGGGCGTCGCTCCGGCCGCCGGTCCGGCCACGAGCCCGCTGAACGGTCCGGCCAGGGCCAGGCCGCCGGCGGTGGCGGCGCCCCCCTTGAGAAATGTGCGTCGTTCGACTGCCATGGTCTCTCCCTTCAAAGAGTCCGCGAGTCTGCGAATCTCGCCAACCTAACGGGCTGGTCGCAGCGCGGGAACCCCCTCGGGAGAGCGCCGCCTCAGCTGTGACCAGCCGCGTCGTGGTCACCGGACGCCGGTGCCGACGCCCCGACGAAACCGCGACCGAACGCCCACCAGAACCCGGTCACGACCGCCGGGATCGCGATCGTCCACGAGGGGATGTCGGTGTTGCCGGCCGTGATCGCCCACACCACGAGGACGAGGGTGAGCACCCACGCGATGTTGAGGTAGGTCTGCTGCGGGCTGCGTGTCGAGTTCGCCATGCCCCCAGTCAACCCGGCGCGGCATCCCGTCCACCTCCACCACCCGGTTGACCCGGACGGAAGGCACCAGCGCCTGCACGAGAGGTCCGCGCCGACCACAATGACGGGGTGACCCAGTCCCCCGAACGACCCCTCGACCCCACGGCCGTCGTCCTGTGCGGCGGTGCCGGAGCCCGGTTCGGTGGCGACAAGACGCAGGCGCCGCTCGGCGACGGCACCGTCCTGGACCACCTCCTCGACGGACTCCCCGATGGCTGGACGATCATCTGCGTCGGGGCCCCGCGCCCCACCCACCGCACCGTCGCGTGGTGCCGCGAGGTCCCGCCCGGCGGGGGTCCCGTCGCGGGACTCGCCGCTGCCCTCCCCCACGTGCGGACCGACCTCGTCGTCGTCCTGGGCGGTGACATGCCGTATGCCGCCGCGCCCGCTCCCGGCCTCGCCGCCACCCTCGAGGCCGAGCCGGAGCTCGACGCGGTGGTCGGCCGTGACGGTGACGGTCGCCTGCAACCGCTGCTCGCGGCATACCGGACCGGGGCGTTGCGTGCCGCCCTCCCGGACCCGCCCGCGGGCACACCGCTGATGCGCCTGCTGGACGCGCTCCGTTCGGTCGTCGTGCCGCTGGACGACCCGAGCACCCTGGACGTCGACACCCCGGACGACCTGGCCCGGGCGGCCGCTGCCGGTGGCGGCGGTCCCGCCTAGGCTCGGACCATGAAGGCCATCACCCTCCCCACGCCCGGCGACGCCGACGCCCTCGTCCTCGCCGAGGTCCCCGACCCCGAGCCCGCCGCGGGCGAGGTGCGCGTCAAGGTCGCCGCCGCCGGTGTGAACCGCGCCGACGTCATGCAGCGGATGGGGCACTACGACCCGCCGCCCGGCGCCTCGGCGTACCCCGGCCTGGAGGTGAGCGGCACGATCGACGCCGTCGGCGAGGGTGTGGACGGCTGGTCGGTGGGCGACCAGGTGTGCGCGCTGCTGTCCGGCGGCGGCTACGCCGAGCTGGTCTGCGTGCCCGCCGGCCAGCTGCTGCCCGTCCCGTCCGGCATCTCGCTGGCGGACGCCGCCGCGCTGCCCGAGGTGGTCAACACGGTGTGGAGCAACGTCTTCATGACCGCCAACCTCCTGCCGGGCCAGACCCTGCTCGTCCACGGCGGCTCGTCCGGCATCGGGACCATGGCCATCCAGCTCGCCCGCGAGGTCGGGGCCCGCGTCATCGTGACGGCCGGGTCCGCCGCCAAGCTCGAGGCGTGCCGCGAGCTCGGCGCCGAGGTGCTCGTCAACTACCGCGAGCAGGACTTCGTCGAGGAGGTGAAGGCTGCCACCGGTGGTGCTGGCGCCGACGTCATCCTCGACAACATGGGCGCGAAGTACCTCGCCCGCAACGTCGAGGCCCTCGCCACCAACGGTCGCCTCGTCGTCATCGGGCTCCAGGGCGGCACCAAGGCCGAGCTCGACCTCGGGCTGATGCTGCGCAAGCGCGCCGCCGTCATCGCCACGTCGCTGCGCGCCCGCCCCGCCGACGAGAAGGCCACCATCGTCGCCGCGGTCCGCGAGCACGTCTGGCCGCTGGTCGAGGCAGGCCGGGTCCGCCCCGTCATCCACTCCCGCCACGCGCTCGCCGACGCCCCCGCGGCGCACCGCGAGCTCGAGGAGTCCGGCCACATCGGGAAGATCCTGCTCACCCCCTGACAGCCCAGCCCGCCACCTGCCACGCTGCGGGGGTGAGCACCGTCGCCGTCGTCCTCGTCGCCCTCGTGGCGACTGTCCACGTCTACATCGTCGTCCTCGAGATGGCGTTGTGGACGACCCCCCGAGGGCGTGCCGCGTTCGGGCTGACGCAGGAGTTCGCCGAGTCGACCAGGGCGCTGGCCGCGAACCAGGGGCTCTACAACGGGTTCCTGGCTGCCGGCCTGCTCTGGGGACTCGTCGGTCCGGCCGAGCACCGGTTCGCGTTCCGGGTGTTCTTCCTCGTCTGCGTCGTCGTCGCAGGGCTCTACGGCGCGGCCACCGCGAGCCGCCGGATCCTGCTCGTCCAGGCCCTGCCGGGTGCCGTCGCGCTGGTCGCGGTGCTGCTCGCGCGATGACGTCCCGGGACTGCGCCGCCCGCCGGTAGACTGGGCCCGTCCGGTTCGACCGACTCCAGCCCTGTGCTGTCGTCGTCGCCCGGAATGTTCAGGGTTCCTGTGCGCCTCGGAGGTGGGTTCGGCGCACGCCTGCTGTCGTCGTGCCCCGGCACCGGCGGCCCGAGAACCTGGACGAGGACCCCGTGTCACCCATCGCCTCCTACCGCCACCTCCTGCGGCTCGCCGGACCCTTCTACGTCGTCATCGCCTTCATCGGACGACTGCCCCTGGCCATGAGCCAGATGGGCGCCCTCCTGCTCGTGTCCGGCACGACCGGTTCGTATGCAGCCGGCGGCCTGGCGGCCGGCGCCCTCGCGGTCGCGAACGCCGTGTGCTCCCCCGTCGCCGCCGTCCTGTCCGACCGGGTCGGCCAGCGCCCGGTCGTGCTGGTGCAGTCGCTGCTCGGTGGACTGGGGCTGCTCACCCTCGTCCTGCTGGCGAACCGCGACTCCTCTGGAGCCGTCCTCGCCGCCACCGCCGGCGCGACAGGCGCCTTCCTGCCGCAGATCGGGCCGCTGGCCCGGGTGCGCTGGCGCCCGATCACGCGCCACAGCGGGTCCCGCCAACCTCGGCTGGTCGAGGCCGCGTTCTCCTACGAGGGCGCCGCCGACGAGGCCACCTTCGTCCTCGGACCGGCGCTGCTCGGCCTGCTCCTGCTCGTCGCCGACCCGGGTGCCGGGCTCGTCGTCGCGTCCGCGCTGCTCGTCGTGTTCGGGTGCGCGTTCGCCCTGCACCCGACCGCCGAGCTGGCCCGGGCACCGCGCCGCACCGACCAGCAGCGGGTCCGCGTCCTGTCGGCGACGCTGGTGCTGCTGATGGTGGCGCAGGGTCTCATCGGCGCGTTCTTCGGCTCTGTGCAGACCGGCACGAGCGTCCTCGCGACGTCGGTCGGCCAGGCCGGGATCGCCGGGCTGGTCCACGCGGTCCTCGGCGTCGGCAGCGTCGCCGCCGGCCTGGCCATCGCCGGGCTGCCCGAGCGGTTCACCTTCCCGCGCCGCATGCTGGCCGCCGCGGCAGGCCTCTTCGTCCTGTCGCTGCCGTTGCTGCTCGTCGACTCGCTGCCCGCACTGGTCCTCGTCGTCCTCGTCCTGGGCTTCGTCGTGGCTCCCTACATGATCAGCAACTTCACCATGGGTGAGCGCAGCGCCCCGGCCGCCAAGGTCGGCACGGCGATGACCCTGCTGGCTGCCGCGACCGGCCTCGGGTACGCCGTCGGCTCGGCGGTGGCCGGGCGCCTCGCCGACGACCACGGCCACACCGCCGCCTTCGCCGTGACGGTGTCCGCCGCTGCCGCAGCCCTCCTCCTCTCGGTCGCCAGCCAGCGGTTGCTCCGTCGACCGCAGCCCGCAGGGGCGGTGGACGCGCCCGTGCAGCCCTCTGCCGAGGTCACCGGCGCCACGGCCGGCACCATCCACGCCTGATGCTTGACGCCACCGGCTGATACTCGGTATACCTATCCTCACCAGTGGCAATACTGGGTATGTAGGGGACAAGGACCGGGGCGACCCGGACGGGGATCACGGGGAGGGGCGCCGATGTCGGTCCGCCAGGGGCTGCTGGCCCTGCTCGCACAGGAGCCGATGTACGGCGCCCAGCTCCGCACGGAGTTCGAGGCCAGGACCGGGGGGACCTGGCCGCTCAACGTCGGGCAGGTCTACACGACCCTGGCCCGGCTCGAGCGTGACGGCCTCGTCGAGGCGGCCGGCGCCGACGACGAGGGACGGATCAACTACCGCCTGACTCGGACCGGCCGCGCCGAGGTCGCCCAGTGGTGGATCTCGCCCGTCGACCGGGAGACCACCCCCCGCGACGAGCTCGTCATCAAGCTGGCGCTCGCGGTCACCGTCGACGGGGTGGACGTCCACCGCGTCGTCCAGACCCAGCGCACCGCGACGCTGCGCCACCTGCAGGACCTCACCCGCCTCAAGCAGCGGGCCACCACCAGCCTCGAGTCCGACGAGGCGAGCGGCAGCGTCGACCTCGCCTGGCTCCTCGTCCTCGAGAACCTCATCTACGCGGGCGAGGCCGAGGTCCGCTGGCTCGACCACGTCGAGGCACGCCTCATCCGCGAGGCGAGCCGGCCGCGCAGGCAGCCGCGCGCCATACCCACGACCGACAGTGAGGGGTCCGGCGCCGCCGGGACGCCCTCGGACCGGCACGACACCATCTCCACCACGCTCAGGGGGGCACCGTGAACACCATCGACCGAAGCACCGACCCGATCCTTCGTCTGGACAACGTCACCCGCGTCCACGGCACCGACGCCGCGGCCGTTCGGGCCCTGGCCGGGGTGAGCCTCGACGTCCACGCCGGCGAGCTCGTCGCCGTCATGGGACCCAGCGGCTCGGGCAAGTCGACGCTGCTCAACCTCGCGGGCGGTCTCGACGCCGCGACGAGCGGGCAGGTGCTCATCGAGGGCCACAGCGTCGGCACCCTCAAGGGCGACGCGCTCGCCAAGCTGCGTCGACGGCGCGTCGGGTTCGTCTTCCAGGACTTCAACCTCATCCCGTCACTGACCGCGATCGAGAACGTCGCACTGCCGCTGGAGCTCGACGGCCTCCGCGTCGGCAAGGCGCGTCGGCTCGCCAAGCACGCCCTCGAGCTGGTCGGCGTCGCCGAGCTGGCCGACCGCTACCCCGACAAGATGTCCGGCGGCCAGCAGCAGCGCGTGGCCATCTCGCGAGCGCTGGTCGGCGACCGTCGTCTCGTCCTCGCCGACGAGCCCACCGGCGCCCTCGACTCCCACACCGGCGAGGGGGTGCTGCGCGTCCTGCGCGAGCGCTGCGACGCCGGCGCCGCCGGGCTGCTGGTGACCCACGAGGCGCGGCACGCCGCCTGGGCCGACCGGGTGGTGTTCCTGCGCGACGGGGTCGTGGTGGACAGCACCGGCTCGGCGCAGACGGCCGAGGCCCTGCTCGACCCCGCGGTCTGAGGCCCGGCGATGACCACCCTCACCGAACCCACCACGCAGACGCCCGCCCCCTCACCGCACCACGAGCCGGAGCCGTCCGGCTCACGCCTCTCCCGCTGGAAGGCCTCGTGGCGCGTCGCCCTGCGCATGGCGCGTCGCGATGCCCGCCGCTACAAGGGACGCAGCATCCTCGTCCTCGTCATGGTGGCCCTGCCGGTCGGCGTCCTCGTGGGGACGCTCGTCTTCGCGACCTCGTCGTCGGTCACGAGCATCGAGCGTCTCCCGACCGCGCTCGGGAGCGCCCAGGCCATGATCCAGGGGCCCAATGACCGCGTCGTGCTGCAGACCGCAGACCCCGACGAGGGCTGGGCCTCGGACTCCGCCAGCGAACCGCCCGCCTCGACCCCCATCCCCGGGTACGACCTCGACGTGAGCCCCGGCGCGCCGTCCAACGTCGCGGCGCTGCAGAAGATCACGGGGGGTCGGGTGGTCCCCGTCGGCGACACGACCGTGCGCCGGGTCATCGACGACCGGCGCTCCCGAGGCATGCAGGTCGCAGTCGTGGATGCTGCGTCGGTCGACCTCGGGTCCAAGGCCCGTCTGGTCTCCGGCCGCTGGGCCACCACCGCGGGAGAGGTCGTCGCGACGCCGTACGGCCTCGACCGCGGCATGCCCCGCAGCGGTCCGGTGGAGCTGCGCTCGTCCGGGAAGACGATCACGGCCACGGTCGTCGGGGTCGCCAACTACTTCAACAGCTGGGGCGGTCAGCCCGACGCGGTCGCGGCCCGCCCGCTCGACCAGGACGCCCTGCTCGACTGGCGGTACCTCCTGGTGCGTGACACGGGCGTGCCGTACTCCGAGGTGAAGGAGCTCAACGCGTACGGCCTCCAGGTGACCAGCGCCGAGGCCCTGCGCAACCCTCCGAGCTCGGCCGAGCTCCCGCCGCTGATGCAGCGGATGGAGAGCTACGCCAACCGGGACGTGCAGACGATGGTGGTCGTCGGCGGGGTCATGCTCCTCGTCGTGACCACACTCCTCGTCGCGCCTGCCTTCGCGGTGAGCGCGTCACGTCAGCGCCGGACCCTGGCCCTCGCCGCGAGCAACGGCGCCGAGACCCGGCAGCTGCGCCGCAAGGTGCTCGCCCAGGCACTCCTGCTGGGTGCCCTCTCGGCCACCGTCGCCGCGGGACTGGCCGTCCTCGCCGTCCGCGTGGTCATGTGGGTGGTGGTGGCGCGGCGACCCTGGACGACGTTCCGGTTCTTCGAGGTGCCGTGGTGGGCGGTCGTCGCGGTCATCGTCATGGCCGTCGTCAGTGCACTGGTGGCCGCGCTCATCCCCGCCCTGCGTCTTCGTCGCCTGGACATCGTGGGCGTGATGAAGGGCCAGAACGTGTCGCCCCGGCTCAACCGCGTCGTGCCCGTCATCGGCGTGCTGTTCGCCGTCGCCGGGGGCGTCGGGCTCGTGGCAGCCGTGGCCGCGAAGCAGAGCGACTACACGGTCGCGGGTCTGGCCATCGTGCTCACCGTCGGCGCCCTCATGCTCGTGCCGCTCGTCCTCGTGGCAGCGGGGCACCTCGCCGCCCGGCTGCCGGTCGCCGCCCGCATGGCGACCCGCGACGCCGCACGGCACCGCGCCCGCTCAGTGCCGACCGTGGCCGCCATCATGGCCGGGGCCATCGCCCTGACGGCGTTCAGCATCGGCTTGGCCAGCGACACCGAGCAGTCGCTGCGCGAGTACGTCCCGCAGCAGCGTGCGGGCGAGGGCTCGATCTACGTCGTCAGCGACATGGCAGCGGTCGGCACCGGGAAGGTGGACCCCGCCCTGGAGGCTGCAGAGGACCTCGTCCGTGGACTCACGCCAGACCTCGTGACCACGCGGATCGCGACCGTCACCACCCCGTACGACCCGGCCAAGCCCGACGCCCCGAGCTGGTTCATGGCCGTGGTGAAGCCCGGGTGCACGGTCCAGCGCGCCATCTTCGACGTCGAGGCCGGCCCGACCAACGGACCGCCTCCTTGCCAGTCGATCAGCACGCAGACCGGCCTCTCCCTCGCGGTGCTCCCGGCCGCGGACATCTCCAGGCTCGCCGACCTCTCGCCGGCCGCCTCCGCCGTCATCGCCGGTGGCGGCGTCATGGTCGCGGACCCCCGGCTCCTGGACGCCGGCACCGTGACGGTGGCGAGCGGCCCGCTGTCCGTGGACCCGAACACCGGAGCCGCCTCGCCGCTCGGGACGGCGCGCACCGACCGTGTCCCCGCCACCGTCGGCAGTCTTCCGCTGACGCCCGGGCAGTACGGCGGCGCCATCACCCCGCAGACTGCGCAGCGGCTGGGGCTGGTCGTCGGCAACGAGAGCCTCCTGCTGCGCAACCCCGACGGGCCCATCAGCAAGGCCGACGAGCAGGCCCTGTCCGAGCAGCTCGGCGAGGAGGGCGGCGTCTACGTCGAGCGAGGCTTCGTCCGCGACGACATCGTCGTCATGCGCATCCTGTTCGCGGCGTTCAGCCTCCTCCTGCTGATCGTCACCCTCATCTCGACCGCGCTGGCGCTGGCCGAGCAGCAGGGCGACATGGGCACCCTCGCTGCGGTCGGCGCCACGAAGGGCACCCGGCGCAAGCTCGCGGCGGCCCAGGCGGCGACCGTGGCGTTCATCGGCGCCCTTGTCGGCATCGCCGTCGGGCTCGCGCCGGGGATCGCGGTGACGTATCCCCTGACCGGGTCCTCCTACGACCCGGTGAACGGACAGCAGCTCCCGTCGGACCCGATCACCATCATCCCGTGGCTGCCCCTTGCCCTGGTGCTCGTCGGCGTACCGCTCGTGGCCGGCCTCCTGTCCGCGGCAGGCATCCGCCGGGCGCCGGTGATGAGTCGTCGGGCCGACTGAGACCGGTCCACCGTGGGTGTCCGGTCGGGGGACGCCCGCACCCACGGTGGACCACCAGCCGGGCCAGCCCCACGGCGCTGGGGCAGGATGGGAGCCATGAGCCCCCTGACCCCGAACACCCCCGACGACACGGCGACCGGCTCCGGCGACCAGGCCTCCCCCGGAGGCGAGCAGCAGCGCGTGGTCGTCGTGACGCAGGACGGCATGGGCGTCCACCCGCACGACGGTGACGAGGACGGTCCGACCAACCCGGCCGACCTCGTCGAGCAGCCGGCCAAGGTCATGCGGATCGGCTCGATGATCAAGCAGCTGCTCGAGGAGGTGCGCAACGCGCCGCTCGACGAGGCCGGCCGCGTCCGCCTCGCCGAGATCCACCGTCGCTCCATCAAGGAGCTCGAGGACGGCCTGGCCCCGGAGCTCATCGAGGAGCTTGAGCGGATCGCGCTGCCGTTCGAGGAGGGCCACGCCCCCACCGACGCGGAGCTGCGGATCGCGCAGGCCCAGCTCGTCGGCTGGCTCGAGGGCCTGTTCCACGGGATCCAGACGGCGTTGTTCGCCCAGCAGATGGCGGCCCAGCAGCAACTCGCCCAGATGCGTCGCGCCCTGCCGCCGGGGTCGCAGGGCCACCCCGACGAGGCCCACCCCGGGATGCCCGGCGGCGACGCCCCCGGCGGCCCGACCGGCCAGTACCTCTAGCTCTGTCCCCACCCGGCAAGACGCTGGTTGCGCGGCATACCTCGGGTTGACAACCCGACTATCGCCGCGCAACCAGCGTTTTTCGTCGCTGCGGTGAGGTGAGGGTCTTGCGCCCAGCAGCGTCGCGGCATACCGTGGATAGCGTCACTATCCAACAAGGGGAGCCCGCCATGTCGACCGACCACTCGTGGAACGCACTCATCGTCGTCCACGCCCTCGCGGCGTCCTTCGCGATGGTGTTCGGGGCGGTGCAGATCATCCGGCGGCGCAAGGGCGACCGCCCGCACCGCGTCCTCGGGTGGACCTGGCTGGCCTGCATGTACTTCACGGCCTTCAGCTCGTTCTGGATCCAGCAGCTGCGACCCGGCAACTTCTCGTGGATCCACGGGCTGAGCGCCTTCACCATCGTGACGCTCTCGCTCGGCCTGTGGAACGCCCGTCGGGGCAACATCCGCGCGCACGCCGGCAACATGATCGGCACCTACGCCGGGCTGTGGGGCGCCTTCATCGGGGTGGTCGCCGTGCCGAGCCGCCTGGTGCCGCAGGCGTTCCAGTCCAACTGGCTCGCGATGTCGGCCCTGACCCTGGGCATCGTCGCCGTCGGCCTCGCAGCGGTGGCCGTCGTGACGCGGCTGCTGGGTCAGGCCGGGATGCCCTCGACGACCCGCGAGCCCGCGGCGATCTGACGCAGCGGCGACGCCCACGCGAAGACCGCGGCCAGCACGCCCACGCAGACCAGGGTCACCATCGCCGGCTGCACCGAGGTCGCCGCCGCGAGGGTGCCGCCGGCGACCGAGCCGATCGTCCAGCCCAGTCCCCAGGAGAGCATCCGGCCGGCGGTGTTGACCCGGCCGAGGAGCCGCTCGGGCGTGACCTGCATGCGGTAGGTCATCGAGGTGATGAGGACGAGCTGGTAGGCGATCCCCCAGATCACCATCCCCACGCAGGCCAGCACCCAGTCGGTGACCAGCGCGGTGCCGATGCCCGCCACCGCCGAGACCGGTATGGCGCTGAGCGTCACCCTCGCCACGGGGTAGCGCCTCAGGAGCGGCGGCACCAGGGCCGAGGCGAGGATGCCGCCGAGGCCCCAGACGGCGAACAACAGTCCGAACCGCCACCCGGAGGTGCCGATGTGCAGGACCTGGTCGGCCCACGGCACGAACAGGGCGACGAAACCGGCCCCGGCGATCGACTGGAGCGTGCCGATGGCGGTGTTGGACCGCACCCCGTCGTGGCGCCAGAGGAACCGCACCCCCTCCTTGACGTCACGCAGGACGACGGCCGGGCGCAGCGGCTCGAGGTCGTCGCGCACCGAGGACAGGGCACGCCGGATCGAGCGCACGAGCAGGGCGGAGACGAGGAAGGTGAGGGCGTCGACGACGAGCAGCGTCGAGGGGTGCACGACCGCGAGGGCCACCCCGACACCGGCGGGGACGGCGAGGTCGAGCACCCCGCCGACACCCCAGATCGCGGCGTTCGCGTCACCCACCCGCTCGCGACCGACGAGGACCGGCAGCGCCCCGAAGTTGGCTCCGTCGAAGAAGGTGAACAGGCACTGGGCGACGAACCCGACGACGAGCACGTGCGGGACGGTCAGCACGTCGAGGAAGTGCGCCACCGGCACCGAGCCGATGACGACGACGTTCGCCAGGTCTGCGGCGACCATGACGCGCTTGCGGTTCCACCGGTCGCTGAGGGCCCCGGCGAACAAGCCGATCAGCAGGTAGGGCAACGCCTCCAGCGTCGCGGTGAGGGCGGTCAGCGCAGCCGAGCCGGTCAGGCGGTAGACCAGCACCGGCATGACAACGACGGTGATCAGCGACCCGCTCAGCGAGATGATCCGGGCCAGCCAGTAGAGCCGGAAGTCGCGGTCGTCGAGGAGCCGTGGGCGCGTGGGGCCCTCGGCTCCCGCCACGTCGTCCGTCATGGGGTGGAGTCTGCACCACGTCCCGCAGGTCGCTCCGCCGGGGCGACGTCCGGGGCGACGTCCGGGGCGACCTCCGGCGCGAGGTCAGGGGTGGCCGGCACCTGACCGGTCCGGGACGTCCGGTGGGCCCGCAGGTGCAGGACGGCGTCGAGCACAGTCTTCAGCGCGATGAGCAGGACGCCCGGCAGCACCGACGGCGACGCGGGTGCGGTGTCGAGCGGACCACCGGGGAGCAGGGACGCCGAGCCGCCGGTGGCGAGGGGGCCCAGGACGAGGAAGAAGCTGCCGATGACGGCGACGTGCAGGACGAGGATGCGGCCGTAGGGCTGCTTCATCGTCGACATCAGGCCGTTCTCGCGCCGCTCGCCCCGGGCGAACCAGTGGATCGCGGTCGACAGGCCGTGGCTGAGGAGCAGGACGAGGAAGACGAGCGCGAAGCTGCGGATGCTGCCGCTCGTGCCGCTCTGCCGGGCCAGGATGAACGTGAAGACCCCGTGCACGAGGGTGAAGATGCCGTAGTGCACGGCGAAGAACCCGGTCACGAAGATGCGGGCCAGCGGGCCGGCGAACTGGACGGGTTGTCCGTTGACGTCGGCGGTGATCGGCCCCGTCTCGAGCGCCCCTCGCCGGCTGCCGGCCCGACCGGTCACGGGGTCGCAACCCTGCGCGGTGAGCAGCTTGACCACCTGCCAGGTGCCGACCGCGACGTTCTCCAGCCAGTAGGTCACCAGGACGTCACCGGCCTGCCAGGCCCCGGTCAGCAGCGCCACCAGCGGGAACAGGTTGGCCCCCACGAGCATGACCAGGGTCAGCGCACGCGCGGTCCGCGCGGGCATCGTCCCCACCAGCACGGCCAGGGCCTGCAGCCCCAGCACCCTCAGCAACACACCCATCGCCGTCCCCCTCCGGTATGCAGCCGCGAGGCTAGCGCGCGCAGGCCACCGTGCGTCGCCGGTTCCGGACGACCCCGGCCCTTCGGCCGGGCACTGCCGCGTCGACGGGGCGGCGAGGGGAGAGGTCGGGCGACGGCGTCAGGCGACGGCGGCTGCTGCGGCCCGACCGGCCACGCGTCCGGAGAAGATGCAGCCACCGAGGAAGGTTCCCTCGAGGGCGCGGTAGCCGTGCACACCACCGCCGCCGAACCCGGCGACCTCGCCGGCGGCATACAGGCCGGGCACCGGCTCACCCGACGCGGACAGGACTCGGGCGGAGAGGTCCGTCTCGAGCCCACCCAGGGTCTTGCGGGTGAGGATGTTGAGGCGGACCGCGATGAGCGGGCCGGCCTTCGGGTCGAGGATCTTGTGGGGCGTGGCGGTGCGGATCAGCTTGTCACCGCGGTAGTTCCGCGCACCATGGATGGCGCTGAGCTGCGCGTCCTTGCCGAAGTCGTTGTCGACCTGGCGGTCGCGCGCCACGACCTGGCGCTCGATGTGGGCGGGGTCGAGAGGGGCGTGCGGGGTGAGGGCGTTCATCTTGGCGACGAGCTCACCGAGGGTGTCGGCGCTGACGAAGTCGGCACCCCGGTCGAGGAACGCGCGCACCGGCGCGGGCATGTCGGCGCGGGCACGGCCGAGGACGTCCTTGACCGACTTCCCGGTGAGGTCGGGGTTCTGCTCCGAGCCCGACAGCGCGAACTCCTTGCCGATGATCTTCGACGTGAGGACGAACCAGCTGTGGTCGTGCCCGGTCTGCCGGAGGTGGGCCAGCGTCCCGAGGGTGTCGAAGCCGGGGAACAGCGGCGCCGGGAGCCGGTCGCCGTTGCCGTCGAACCACAACGAGCTCGGCCCGGGCAGGATGCGGATCGCGTGGTCGGGCCAGATCGGGTCGAAGTTCTCGATGCCCTCGACGTAGTGCCACATGCGGTCGCGGTTGACCAGACGACCGCCGGCGGCCTCGGTGATGGCGAGCATGCGCCCGTCGACGTGGGCCGGGACGCCGGTGAGCATGTGGGCGGGTGGCTGCCCCAGGCGCGAGGGCCAGTTGGCACGGACGAGGTCGTGGTTGGCGCCGATGCCTCCGCTGGTGACGACGACGGCCTGGGCCGACAGGTCGAACTCCCCCACCTCGTCACGGGAGGTGGGGCGACCACGCGACGCACCGTCGTCGGCGAGCACGGCGCCCCGGATGCCGGTGACGGCACCGTCGTGCGTGACGAGCTCGTCGACGCGGTGGCGGTGCCGCAGCTCGACCCGGCCGGCGGCAACGTGCTCTCGCACCCGGCGCAGGAAGGGCTCGACGACACCGGGGCCGGTGCCCCAGACGATGTGGAAGCGCGGCACCGAGTTGCCGTGCCCGGTCGCCGAGCCGTCGCCGCGCTCGGCCCAGCCCACCACGGGGAAGAACCGCATCCCCTGGTCGTGCAGCCAGGAGCGCTTCTCCCCCGCCGCGAAGTCGACGTAGGCCTCCGCCCACCGGGCCGGCCACCGGTCCTGGTCCTCGAGCCGGTCGAATCCGGCCGAGCCCAGCCAGTCGGCCATCGCGAGCTCGCGCGAGTCCTTGATCCCCATCCGGCGCTGCTCGGGGCTGTCGACGAGGAACAACCCTCCGAACGACCAGAACGCCTGGCCCCCGATGTTCACCGGGCTCTCCTGGTCGACCACGAGGACACGCCGGCCCGCGTCTGCGAGCTCTGCGGTGGCGACCAGCCCCGCCAGTCCTGCCCCGACCACGATGACGTCAGCGTCCATGCCGGCCAAACTACGCGTCGGCGTCGACGCCCGTCACGCGAACCCGTCCACCGACCACGGAGAAGCGCACGTCGCCCAGCGTGCCGACCACCGCGTCGGCGATGAGGTCGGCCGGTGCCGTCGTCGTGGTGACGGCGAGGGTGGAGCAGCCCGCGGCTCGCGCGGCCTCCAGCCCACCGGGGGCGTCCTCGACGACGAGGCACTCCCGCGGATCGACGCCGAGCAGCTCCGCGGCGAGCAGGAACGGGTCGGGGTGCGGCTTGCCCTGCGCGACGTCGCTGGCCGTGACGACCACGCGTGGCGCCGGCAGCCCGGTCGCCTCGATCCTGGCGGTCGCCAACGGACGGGTGCAGGACGTCGCGATGGCGCACAGGTCGCGACGCTCGGCGCCCGCCGCGGTGAGGGTCGCGAGTGCCTGGACCGTCCCCGGCAGGATGGTGATGCCGTCGGTGTCCGCGGTCTCGATGGCCTCGATCCGGTCGACGGCGGCGTCCACCCGCTCGGGCGGCAGCAGCGTCGCCGCGATCCCCCGGGCCGGGACGCCGTGGAAGCCGACGAGCCGTTCGGGGTCCACGCCCTCCTCCTGCGCCCACCGGAGCCAGCTGCGGACCACAACGGGGATCGAGTCGATCAGCGTCCCGTCCATGTCGAACAGCACGGCGGCGAAGTCTCGCCCGTCCAGCGTTCCAAGGGTGCGCGGCATACCGACCAGCGTAGGCAGCGCGCCCCCGCCTGCCACGCCCGGTGTGCCGACCCCGTTACGGTGAGGTGGTGAGTCCGTCCGCCGAACGCCCACCACGTCGGCGGCGGCGTGTGCCCCTCCGCCTGCTGCGCCTCGGTGGGGTGCTGGCGCTGGTGGCGGCCTCCATCGTCGGCGGGGTCGCGGCGACGACGTTGTTCCCGACGTCCGTGGACACGCTCAACTACGGCGCGAAGCTGCGCCTGTCGATCAACCCCACCGACCTCGGCACCATCCAGAGCCCGACGATCTTCGGGGAGATCCACCTCGACTTCGCCGGCCCCGTCCCGGCCCCCGGCGTGATCGCGAACGTCCAGGTCAAGGAACGCATCACCGACCTGCTCTCCCGCCCGAACATCTCGATCAGCTCCCTGCAGCCCGGTCCGCTCGAGCTCGAGCGCGCCGCCCGCGACGCCGGCATCGGCCTGGCCCTGCGCTTCGCCGCCGGTGCCCTCGTCGTGACCCTCCTCGCGCTCGGCTCGTATGCCGCGTGGGCACGACGGCGTCCCCGGGCCAGTCGGCTCGGGGTCGCCGCCGCCTGCTGGGTCATCGCGTGCGCCGTGACGTTCGCCAGCATCGGGTTCGGCTACCGGCCCGAGCGGCTGGACCGCTTCACCACCACCGGGATCCTCGGCGCGGTGCAGCGCAACGCCGACCTCCTGGCCGGGGTGGAGACGCGCGCCGAGCAGACGACGCCGTACCTGAAGAACCTGCTCGCCCTCTCGTCCGCCTTGCAGGACAAGTACTCCCCGCAGTCGCTCGGCGAGCCGGTGGCGGCCCGGGTGCTGCTGGTCTCCGACATCCACGGGGCGAACCAGTACCCGCTGATGAAGACGATCGTGGCGCAGGAGCAGATCGACGCGGTGATCGACGCAGGCGACCTCGTCAACTTCGGCACCCTCGCGGAGGCCCAGGCGTCGGGCGTCCTGGACGGCATCCGGTCGCTCGACGTGCCCTACGTCTTCGTCAAGGGCAACCACGACGCCCGGTCCGCCAGCGACACCGAGCTGTTGCGGGCGCTCGCGAAGATCCCCAACGTCGTCCTGCTCCAGCCGGACGACGACACCTACACGGTGCAGAGCATCGGTGGAATCCGCATCGCCGGGTTCAACGACCCCCGCTGGTTCGGCGACGACAACCGCGACAACGCCGCGAAGCAGAAGGCGCCGGCGGCACGGTTCGCGTCCGCGATGGCGGACCTCGCCCCGCCCGACGTCCTCGTGGCCCACGAGCCGGGTGCGGTGGACGCGGTCGAACAGCGGTCGGGCATCAAGGTCCACGGCCACCTGCACTCCGACCGCCTTGACGGCAACACCATCGGGGTCGGGACCTTCACCGGCGGTGGAGCGTTCAGCCACTTCCTCCAGGCGGGCGAGGGCGAGGAGCTCACGGGTCAGCCGTCGTCCTTCGACGTCGCGGTGTTCGGTGAGGACTGCGCCCTCACGTCCCTCACGCGGTACCAGTTCCGCAACGTCATCGAGGGCCGACCGGCGTACGACGACGTGACCCTGATCAACGGCTCGCGGATCGAGTCGCAGCTGCCGCCGGTGCCTGCACCGGCGAGCACCGGCGCCACGGCCGAGCCCAGCGCCCCCCGCACCTGCTCCGCGGACGCCGAGCCCACGACGGAACGCGTGGCGGCTCCCCCGCGTTGAGATGTGGCCACTGCGCCACCGTCGCGAGGAGAAGCATGACCACGACCGAGTTCGACCGCCAGCTCCGGACCTACCTGGACACCGGGTGGCCCGACCTCTCCGGCTTGTCCGTCGAGGACTTCGCCGCGATGGTGGAACCGTTGCGGGACAAGGCAGCTCAGCTCGAGGCGACGGTCTCGGACGAAGGCTCCAGCGTCGGCACCGGCCCGGTCGACCCGCCGATCCCGTTCGCCCTCGTCGTCACGTCGCAGGTCGTGACCGCCGACCGTGCCCTGCCGTCCATCCACTGGCGCACGACGACCGGGTGGACGGAGTACTCCGCGGACGAGCTCGCCGCCTACGCACCCGTCGACGGCGTCGAGCTCCCGCACCCGACGGCATACCTCGTCACCGGGGTGGACACCGGGAAAGGGACCCTCGACGTGCGCGCGAAGGACGCCGTGCCGATCATCGAGGCACAGGGCCGCAGCCCGCTGACCGTCGACGAAGGGGTCTGCCTGCTGGCGCTCTTCCCCGGGATCCTCAAGGACCGCAACGCCTTCTTCCTGCCCGGGTCCCGCGACACGACCAAGCGGGTGGCCGCTCTGTGGGTGAGCAAGGGGCACCCCCGGCTGGGCTGGTGCTGGGAGGGCAACCCCCACACCTGGCTGGGCTCGGCGTCCTGCGTCGGACGGGTGGCCTGAGGCCGCCGTCGCGGCCGCCGCTGCCGACTCAGATCCAGGACCGGGGTCAGGGGGCGTGCTCGACGCCGGGGATGCGCAGAGCCCCGACCGACCAGCTCCAGGCGCTGGACCCCGACTCGGCCCGGCAGGTCAGCCGCGCCGGCGGGGCCACGGTGCGGGTCACGTCTGCCTGCACGAGCACCGGGAGCCGCCCGGTGCCCAGGACCGTGACGCGGAAGGAGTCCTTGCCGGTGCTGTCGCACAGGGCGTCGCGGACGTCGTCCAGGCCGGCTGGTCCGTAGCTCGACAGCACGGCGGACAGCGCGGCCTGCACGGCCGGCGGGCGGGTAGAGACCCCGCGGAAGTAGCGGGCCGTGACGGTGCCGCGCAGGTGCGCCTCGACCACGTCGAGGGCCGAGCTCACGTCGAGGTTGCCGTAGTAGGCGCCGTCGGGCAGCAGCAGGACGTTGGGCGCGAACCGGTCGCCGCCGATGTGCGAGCACTCCCACGTGCGGTCGGCCCACCGGGCTGACAACGCCGCCACGACCGGGCGACCGCGCACCGCGCAGCAGACGTCGTGGCGGCCGTGGGCGCACACGAGCACGAGCGGCGGGGTGGAGCGGGCCCGGGCGGTCGCGGGGGGCTGCGGCCCGGCACGCATGACGTCGGCCGCGACGAGCAGGTCCTCGGCGTGCCGCCAGGTGCCCCACTCCTGGGTCCCCGTGTGGTCGACGACGGCCCAGGACCGGACCACCCGGTGAGGTCGTCGGCCGGGGCGGCGGATGAGGAGCGCGCGACCCTGCACCGCCATGGCCGCCTCGTGCAGGGCGCGACCGACCGGCCCCACGAGGCCTGGGCTGTCCAACGCGGTGGGCAGCCACGGACCGTCGTGCTCGACCAGCAGCCAACGCTTCGCGGGCGCCGCCGAGGCGGTGAGGGAGTCCCCCCGGACGCGCGCCTCGGTCGCGCAGTGCGGCGTGGTCACGCCGCGACGGCGATGCCGGCCAGGACCAGCCGCCGCGCGAGGTCGGTACCGAGCTCGCCCGCCGTCGCCCCGCCCTCGTCGAGGAACGCCTTGACGGTGGTGAGCTCATCGCTTTCTAGGCGCAGGGTGCCGGCCCGAGTCGTCAGGACGGCGTACCCGTCGTGGTCGGCCAGCTCGGGCGTCAGGTGCGCTCGAACGACCAGCGCGGTGTCGTCCTCCAGTGCGTGGGCGAGCGCGTGCTGGGCCAGCGGCGCCACCGGCGCGGCGCGCTGGGCTCCGCGAGCGGAGGACGACAGGGCGGTGACGAGGTCGGAGGCGTCCAGCTCGGAGACCGCGCGCACGAGGGCGGCTCGGACGAGCTCGACGTCGGCTGCGCGGGCAGCGGGGTCCGCGAGGGAGGTACCCAGCGGGAGCGAGGCCCGCACGGAGGGGTCCTTCGCCGCGGAGGACAACGCGACCTTGAGCATCTCGTCGGCGAGGTGGTGGCGGGTCCAGGAGTGCACCCCGATGGTGAGGTGGGTGCTCACGCCGCCCTGGGCGGTCGCGGAGTGCAGGTAGCCGCGCGGCAGGTAGAGGCAGTCGCCCGGCTCGAGGGTGGTCTCGAGCATCGGCACCTCCTGCGCCGCGGCCTCGACGGCTGCACGCCGGTCGGTCCAGGGCTCGGTGCGCAGCGGGCTCTCGTGGACGGGGCGGCGGATCCGCCACCGCTTGGCGCCGGAGATCTGCAGCACGAACACGTCGTGCACGTCGTAGTGGTCGCTGAAGCCGGTGTTCTGCGGCGGGGTGACGTAGGCGTTGACCTGGGTCGGGTGCCCGAGGTCGGCGGCCAGCTGCTGGGCGAACTCGACCACCGGCGCCCACGTCCGGTGCAGACCCTGGAGCACGAGCGTCGCGCCCTCGGCGAACTGGCGCAGGACGAGGTCGTCACTGGCCTGGTCGGCGATGGCCGCACCGGTGCCGCCCCCGCGGGTGAATGCGCGGTCGGGCAGCGTCGAGCCCTCCTTGGCCATGCGCAGGAAGGGGGTCCGCAGGCCACGCGTGGAGATCAGCTCGTCCACCGCGGACTCGGAGAACAGGTCGTCGAAGGGCAGCGGCAGGTCACGGGCCCGGGTGAGCAGCGGCTCGCTCCCCCAGTGCTCCCCCGCGAACGTCTCTGCGTCGACGGCGATGAGCCGACGCAGCGCAGGATGACCGCTCGGCGGAGCGGTCATCCTGCGGCTGGTCGTTGCTGTCATCCTCGGGAGGGACTCGGGTCCGGAAGGACCGTGGTCCTAGCTGGCTCCGCCGTCGGCGCCACCGTCGTGTCCGCCCGGGTTGGCACCACCGTCAGCCGGGCCCTCGCCCGCGCCGCCGTCGGCTCCACCGTCAGCGCCGCCGTCAGCTCCGCCGTCGGCACCGCCGTCCGCGCCACCGTCGTGTCCGCCGGGGTTGGCACCACCGTCAGCCGGGCCCTCGCCCGCGCCGCCGTCGGCTCCACCGTCAGCGCCGCCGTCGTGTCCGCCCGGGTTGGCGCCGCCGTCGGCCGGGCCTTCGCCGGTGGCCTCGGGGTCCACGGGGGTGAGAGGGGTCTCGCTCATGGCTGTGCTCCCTTGTCAGTCGTCGTGCCTGCTGGGCGACAGCACACCTGCCGCCTCGTCCTTCCTATTGCACTTCACCGCACGGCGCCACCCCTGCAGCCACATCCGTGCAGGTCAGGGCCGCGGCACCAGGCCCGCGACACGGCACAGGGCAGCGAAACCGTCGTCGCTCCCCCGCCAGTGCCGCCGCAGCTCGTCGAGGCCGACGGACCGCGCCACCGAGCGCAGGGTCCACACGACGACGACCACGTCGTCGGCATACCCGATGACGGGGAGGAAGTCGGGCACGAGGTCGAAGGGCATCGCGAGGTACCCGAGCAGCAGCCCGAGCCGCACCCGCACGCCACGGGGTTGGGACGAGTCCGCCGCCACGTCGCGCAGGAGCCGCAGGAGGTCCGGCAGCAGGCGCAGCGACTCGGTGAGCAGCGACCCCTTGGGCCGGACCAGGAGCAGCGCCACCAGCAGGGCGAGCCACGTGACGGCGAGACCCGCGGCCAACCCCAGGAGCAGTTCACGCCACATGGATCGCGAGTCTGTCAGGGCGCGGTAAGAAGTTGGCAAGGGTTCGGTGCCGAACCGTCACGAAGCACCCGCCCGCCCTACTGTGCGAGGCACCGATCAGTGGACCTCAGGGAGTAGTCAATGGCGATGACCCGGACGTTCGGCGCGATCACGGCCCTGATGGCCGGCACCGCGCTCACGTTGTCAGCAGCACCCGCTCAGGCAGCGGGTTCCTATGTCGCACTAGGCGACTCGTACTCGTCAGGCACGGGCACCCGCAGCTACATCAACGACGGGACGGCCTGCCAGCGGTCGGTGTACGCCTACCCCTCCCTCGTCTCCGCGAGCAAGGGCCTGACGCTGAACTTCCGGGCCTGCTCCGGCGCGACCGTCGCCGACGTCACCAACACCCAGCTCAGCGCGCTCTCCTCGTCGACGACCCAGGTGAGCATCTCGGTGGGCGGCAACGACGCCGGGTTCGCCGACGTCCTCACCGAGTGCGCCCAGCCGGGATGGGCCAGCGACTGCGACGGCGCCATCGACGACGCCCAGGCGATCGTCAACACCACGCTCCCCGGCCGGCTGTCGACGCTCTACTCCTCGATAAGGTCCAAGGCCCCGAACGCCAAGGTCGTCGTCGTCGGTTACCCCCGCATCTTCATGGGCGAGGACTGCAACGCGTTGACGTGGTTCTCCCCCGCGGAGGAGGCCCGGCTCAACGCGACCGCCGACCTGCTCAACAGCAGGACCGCCTCGGCTGCCGCAGCGAAGGGGTTCACCTTCGCCAACCCCACCAGCCGGTTCACCGGGCACGCGGTCTGCGACTCCGTCGAGTGGCTCAACGGCCTGTCGAACCCGATCAGCGACAGCTACCACCCCAACGTCGCCGGGCACCGCGACGGGTACGCCCCGCTCGTCAGCACGCCGCTGACGGGCAGCACCCTCAAGATCTCCTCCACCACCCTGCGCACCGCCGAGGCCAGCAGCACCCGACTCGCCGACCAGCAGAAGCGTTACGCGGCAGCGGATTCCACGATCGAGCCGAAGGTCTTCCGCGCCCCCGACCTGAGCTCGCCAGAGATCAGGGCAGCAGCGAAGCGCGCCGGTGTCGACCTGTCCAGCCGGGCCAGCATCGACGCGGCCGACCGCGAGTGGTCGCAGCGCCAGGCCCAGCAGCAGGCGCAGGAGCAGGGCGCCACCGAGCAGGAGTCGGCCACCCGCTGACGACGGGACCCCGCACGCACGGACGCGGCGCCATACCTGTGAGGTATGGCGCCGCGTCGGCGTTCGGGATCAGGCGCGACCGTGGGCGGCGCGGCTGCGACGGCTCAGGGAGTCGACGATGACCGCGAGCAGCAGGACGCCACCGGTGATCATGTAGCGCTCCGGGGAGCCGAGGTTGACCAGGCTGAGGCCGTTCGAGATCGACTGGATCACGAGGATGCCGAGCAGGGCCGAGTAGGCCGTGCCGCGGCCACCGAAGAGGCTGGTGCCACCGATGACGGCCGCGGCGATGGCGTTGAGGTTGGTGTCGACGCCGCCGCTGCCCTGGTTGGCCGACGCGAGTCGACCGGCCGCGAGCAGGCCACCGAGGGCCGCCAGCGTGGAGCAGAACACGAAGACCGTGACGTAGACGCGGCGCACGTTGATGCCCGCGCGGCGGGCTGCCTCGACGTTGCCACCGATGGCGAGCACCGAACGGCCCCAACGGGTCCGGCGGATCACGAAGTCGAAGACGACGACCAGCGCGACGAACAGCAGGAACATGTAGGAGACGCCGCGGTCACGGTTGAGGACGTACACCGGGATGCCGAGGAGGACGAGCAGGGCCACCGCACGCAGCGCCAGGGTGACCACGGGGGTCGTGGACAGGCCGGCAGCGGTGCGGCGCTGGTTGGCGCGCAGCCGCGTCGCGACATACACACCGACCACGACGAGCACGAGGACGTAGGCGACGGCGTCCGAGAGGAAGCTCGCCTGGGCGAACTTCACCAGGCCGGAGTCGAACGGGATGTTGATCGACCCCTCCTTGCCCAGCACCTTGAGCTGTAGTCCGAGGAAGGCGAGCAACCCGGCCAACGTGATGACGAAGCTCGGCACACCGAACCGGGTGTAGAGCAGTCCGTAGATCGCTCCGATGACCGCGCCGGAGGCCAGGGCGGCGAGGATGGCCACCCACAGAGACCAGCCGTGGCCGACGAACCCGACGGCGAGGATGGCCGCGGCCAGTCCGCTCATCGAGCCGACCGACAGGTCGATCTCACCGAGCAGCAGCACCAGGACGATGCCGAGGGCGATCGTGCCGGTGGCTGCACTCTGCTGGGTGAGGTTGACGAGGTTGCGGCTGGAGAGGAACGCGTCGTTCGCGATCTGGAAGACGCCCCAGATGACGATGAGGCCGACGACGACGGGCAGCGACCCGAGGTCACCACTGCGCAGCCGGGACAGGAACGCGCGCAGGAAGCCGCCGACGCCCTGGGACGCGATGAGCCGCTCGTCCTGCAGGTCCGCGGGCAGGGCGGCCGTCGCGTCGGCGGACTGCACCTCCGGGGTGGGGGTGGACGCGCTCATGACTGCTCCTCCTGCGTGGACGCGCTGGCGTCCGATCGGGTGTCCGGGGCCTGCGCGGCCGGGGCGGTGTCGCCGTCCGTGGACTCGCGGCGGGCCGCCCGCTTCGACACGGCGTTGGTCGTCGCGCCCGTGATGGCGGCGATGATCTCCTGGCTGGTGGTCTGGCTGACGGCGAACGTGCCGTTGTTGCGCCCGAGGCGCAGCACGCTGACACGGTCGGCCACGGCCATGACGTCGGACATGTTGTGGCTGATGAGGATGACGCCGAGGCCGTTCTCGCGCAGGCGCTCGACGAGGTTGAGCACCTCGGCGGTCTGGGCGACACCGAGCGCCGCGGTCGGCTCGTCGAGCATGACGACCTTGGGTGCCCCGAGCAGCGACCGGGCGATGGCCACGGTCTGGCGCTGGCCGCCGGAGAGGCTCGCGACGGGGATGCGCACGGACGGGATCTTGGCGCTGAGCTGGCGCAGCAGCCGCCAGGACTCCTGCTCCATGGTCACCTCGTCGAGCGCGCGACCGGTGTAGAGCTCGCGGCCGAGGAAGAGGTTGGCGACGACGTCGAGGTTGTCGCACAGGGCGAGGTCCTGGAAGACCGTCGCGATGCCGAGGTGCTGCGCCTCGGCGGGGCTGGAGACGCTGGCCTCCTTGCCGTCGAACAGCATCGTGCCGCCGTCGGGGGTGTAGACCCCGGCGATGGTCTTGACGAGCGTGGACTTGCCCGCGCCGTTGTCACCGACGAGGGCGACCACCTCCCCGGCGTGGACGTCGAAGTCGATGTCCTTGAGTGCCTGCACGGCACCGAAGCGCTTGCTGACTCCGGTCAGCGACAGCACAGCCGTCGTGGCCGGCGAGAGGGTGGCGGTCATGTCCGTCCTTCGGTGGTTCTGGTGGGGCCGGTTGTGCCTGCGGGTGGGAACGCGCCGGTCGGCGCGTTCCCACCCGTGAGGGCGATCGGTGCTCGCTGGGTCAGCTGATGCCGGCAGCGGTGCACGCCGCGGCGAACGAACCGGTGCAGATGTCGGCGACCTTGTAGACGTTGTCCTTGATGATCGTGTCCTTGATCGTGTCCTTGGTGACGGCGATCGGGTCCAGGATCGTCGAGGGGACGCCCTCGGTGTCGGCCGTCGAGGCCGGCTTCTGCTTGTTGGCCAGGGCGATCGCGGCCTTGGCAGCAGCCTCGGCCTCCGGCGGGATCGGCTTGTAGATGGTCATGGCCTGGTCGCCCGAGAGGATCCGCTGGATGGCGGCGAGCTCGGAGTCCTGACCGGTGACCGGCGGGAGGGGGTTGACGCCGCCTCCCTTGAGGGCAGCGATCGCGCCGCCGCCGGTGCCGTCGTTGGCGGCGTAGACGCCGACGAGGTTGCCCTTGACCGCGGAGATCTGCCCCTCCATCCACGCCTGGGCCTTGTCGGGGCTCCAGTCCGGGGTGTCGTACTCCGCCGCGACCTTGAAGCCGCTCGTGTCGATGACGCTGTGCGCGCCCTTCTTGAAGCTGGCGGCGTTGGGGTCGGTCGGCGAACCGTTGATCATGACGATGTCGCCGGAGGTCTTGCCGTCCTTCTTGAGGATGTCGACCAGGGTCTGGGCCTGGAGCTTGCCGACGCTCTCGTTGTCGAAGGAGACGTAGTAGTCGACACCGGCGATGAAGCGGTCGTAGGCCACGACCGGGACACCCTGGCCCTTGGCGCTGGCGGCGATCGCGGCGGCAGCCTTGCCGTCGACCGGGTCGAGGACGAGGACGTTGGCGCCCTGCGTCAGCGCGGCCTCGGCCTGCTGCTGCTGCTTGCTCGCGTCCTGGTCGGCGTTGCTGTAGATGATCTCGCAGGCGGCGCAGTCCTTCTTGACCGCGGCCTCGAACAGCGGGCGGTCGAAGGTCTCGTAGCGCGTGGTCTTGGACTCCGGCAGCAGGAAGGCGATCTTCTTGGCCGAGTCGCCACCGCCCGAGGACGAGGAGCCGGACGAGTCGTCACCGCTCCCACAGGCGGCGATCGTTGCGAGGCCGAGGCCAGCCACCAGAGCGGCCCCGGCGAGACGAACGGAACGGGTGGGCATAGCTGAACTCCCTTGGTCAGACACCCTCATCCACGGTGGTGCGGGCTATGGGTTGAGTTAAGCGCCGCACACCCATTGGCGTCAAGAGTTGAATTCAAGAAATAGACGCGGCACCCACGAGGACACCCTCGTTGGCCGGCAACAGAGCCGCCGCGGAGACCAGCGCACCCACCACGTCGGCATCGGTGTCGAGCTCCCCGAGGACCACCTCGACCGAGGCGGCGGCACTGGGTATGGCGCAGCGCTCCAGGGAGGCGCGCAGGGGCCCGGTGATGATCGTCCCCACCTTGGCGAGCTGTCCCCCGAGCACGACGACCTCGGGGTTGACGAGGTTGACCACGCCGGCCACGGCCACTCCGAGGTGGCGCCCGGCGTCCTCCAGGACGCGTCGACACCCCGGGTCGCCGTCGAGCGCCCGGTGGATGACGTCGCGCAGGCTGAGGGGGCCGTGCGAGGCGGACAGCACCTCGAGCAGGCCACGCGACCCGATGTAGGTCTCGAGGCAGCCGCGGTTCCCGCAGCGGCAGACCGGGCCGTTCTCGTCGATCGTCATGTGGCCGATCTCGCCCGCCGTCCCGGCCGCGCCGCGGAAGATCTCGCCGTCGAGGATGAGTCCGGCGCCCACACCGTGCGAGAGCTTGATGTAGACCGCGTGCTGGATGCCCTGCAGCACACCGCACCTCAGCTCACCGAGTGCCGCGAGGTTGGAGGTGTTGTCGACGATGACCGGCGCCTGGAGACGGCCGGCCATCTCGTCGGCGACCGCGACCCCGCGCCAGCCGGGCAGGATGCTCTGGCTGCCGACCTGGCCCGAGATGCGGTCGACCGGGGCCGGGATGCCGACACCGACGGCGCGCACGTCGTCCATCGTCTTGCCGGCCTTCTCGACGAGGTCGAGGAGCAGGCGGGACGCGCGCTCCATACCCTCGTCGGCGGCGTGGTCGGCGGGCAGCGGCATGCGCTGGCGCCCCACGATGTCGCGCGGTCCGGTGCCGATGGCGACGCGCACGTCACGGTCGCCGAAGGCGATCGCCGCGAGCAGCGTGTTGCCGGTCGCGAGCGAGACCAGGACCGCCCGTCGCCCGTTCCGGATGCTCGGCTCGAGCTCGACCGCACCGGCGGTGTCGAGGTCGCGCACGAGGTTGGAGACGGTGGCCGGGCTGAGGCCGGTGAAGCCCGCGATCTCGACCTGCGTCATCGCCCCCTGGTCCCGCAGGGCCTCGAGGACGCGAAGGCGGTTGGCTTCACGCAGGGACGCCTGCGAGCCGGGTGCCGCCTGGGATGGGTTCACGGCTTAAACATAAAGGGACGAGTGCTCGAATGGGTAGACCCGAAGGGTCCGAGCCGGTCAGGTGCCGGTCAGGCCGGTCCGGCGCCCGAGTCGAGGGGCAGGCCGTGGCCGAACGCGAACAGCGGGTCCTCGAACCCCGGCACGTCCTCGCCGTGACGACGCACGTCCTCCATCGAGCGCGGCAGGTCGAAAGGCAACCGGCCCTGCGGCGCGACGGCACCGGTGAGCGCGTCGAGCAGCGCCGTGTCGCTCGAGCCGTAGCTGCCCACCACGGCCGAGGCGAACGGCAGCAACGGCGTGAGGATGGCGGGCCGGTCGAGGACGACGTCGATGACCAACGGGCACTGCGCGGCGATGCGGGCCAGGCGCGCGACCAGGCCGGGCGGGAAGTCCAGGGAGCCTTGGTGGAACCAGGACTCGAGGAAGAGGTCGCTGCGCGCCTCGAACGGCGCGAGCAGCCGCACGACCGCGACATCGGCGTCAGCCGGGCTGGCGACGGGCACGCCGACCGCCTTGACCGCCGACGTCGACACGTTCTCGGCGTAGATGCGCGCGCCGGGGGCGAAGGGCAGCGCCGGCGCCCGCGATCCCGTGCCGTTCTGGAGGACGGTGACGGAACGGGCCTGGGCGGCGTGGCCCGCGGCGCGGAAGTCGGCCCGGCCCACGGTCTGCCCCGCCGCCTCCTCGTCGACGTAGGGGTCGTCGAACAGGCCGAGGCGGAACTTCACCGCGAGCAGGCGGCGGGCGGACTCGTCGATGCGCTCCTCGGTGACACGACCGTCGGCAACCAGCTCGAGGAGGATGTCGACGCACTCCTCGCCACCGAACTGGTCGGCCCCGGCGTGCAGGATGAGCTCCATCCGGCCGTGCGGGTCGAGGTGCTCGACGCCCCAGGCGCGGGCGGGCAGCACCTGGTCACCGACGTGGTTGTCGTTGACGAGCTCCCAGTCGGTGACGACGACTCCGTCGTAGCCGAGCTTCTCGCGCAGCAGGCCGGTGACGATCTGGCGGTTGTAGCCGAAGCCGACCTCCTCGATCTTCTCGCCGTCGATCTCGAGGGCGATCGGCATGCCGTAGTAGGGCATGATCCCGGCCGTCCCGGCCTCGATCATCGGGGGGAACGGCTTGAGGTGGTCGGCGAAGCGCCCGCCGGGGTAGACCTGCTCACGGCCGTACGGGAAGTGGGCGTCCTCGCCGTCCTTCTGCGGTCCGCCTCCGGGGAAGTGCTTGCTCGTGCAGGCGATGCTGTCCGGGCCGAGCGAGTCGCCCTGGAACCCCTTGAGGTAGGCGACGCCCAGCTCGGTGACGAGGTCGGGGTCCTGCCCGAAGGTCCCGGCCTGGCGGGCCCACCGCGGCTCGGTGGCGAGGTCCAGCGTGGGGTGCAGCGCCGCGCGGATCCCGACGGCGCGGTACTCCTGGCGGGCGATGTCACCGAACTCCCGGACGGCGTCGACGTCGCGCAGGGCGGCGAGGCCGAGGGGCTCGGGCCACTGCGAGAACGCCTTGGCGGAGAAGGAGACCCCGGCGTTCTCGATGAACGCGTGGCGGGGGTCGGTCGAGACGGTGACCGGAATGCCGTGCGGCGTCTGCTCGGCCAGCGCCTGGAGGGCGTTGTGCCACCGCGCCGCCATCGTCGCGTCCTCGAGGGCGTGCACGTTGAAGTGCGTGAGGTGCTTGGCCAGCACGACCTCGCTGGTCGCCGACTTGCTGATCGCCCCCGGCTGCTCCAGGACGGTGCCGTCGGCCCCTGCCTCGATGACCGTCTGGAACATCAGACCGGCCTTCTCCTGCAACGACATCCGTCCGAGGAGGTCCTCGACGCGCTGCTCGACGGACAGGCGCGGGTCCTCGAACGGGTCCATCCGGCCGTTGCCGTTGAGGTCGCGGTACTCGACACCATCGGGTGAGGTCTTGCGGGCCGGCTGCATGGAGGGTTCCTCTCGGGGGTTCAACGTGGTGACGGGGTGGGACCACGCTCTCAGGCGCGGTCGCCACCCCGGGTCAGGGGGTGCGCGGCCGAGGTGGGGGGAACCCCGGCCGCGCACCGGTCACTGGGTCGTGCCGGTCACTGAGTCGTGCCGGTCACGCGGTCGCACTGCTCAGGCGATGCCGGCGCCGAACTCCTCGGCACCGATGACCGGACGCAGGCGGCGCTCGACGTCGCGGGTGCTGAAGGCACGACGGATCACGTTGTCCGCCAACACGTTGCCGATGGCACCCATGACCATCGCCTGGTCGAGGGACAGATAGCGCCGGGCGATCGTGCCGGAGTGCACGGCGACGGCGTCGAAGAAGCCACCCTTGCCGTAGGCCTTGAGCTCGTCCTCGATCTTGGCGAGGTTGGTGAAGGCGTGCCCGGGCTCGTGCATCATCGCGAGGAACGACGCGTGCGGGGTGACGACGCCGTCGCCGAACTTCGGGTCGGGGTTGGTGCCCTCACGGCACTCGCCGAAGCCCACGTCGACGTTGGTCTTCTCCTTGTCGGAGAAGTAGCCCTCCGGGTTCATCCCGAGGCGGTCGACGCCGTACTCGCGGTAGCCGGCGAACGGGTCGCTGGACGGGGAGAAGCCCCAGTAGCCGTACCCGGCCTCGTCGAGGCCGTGCTCGCGCTGGGCCCGGACGTGCAGGGGGTGGTTGAGGCCCCAGCTGCGGGGTGCCCAGCTGGCCTCGGGGACGAAGACGTCGGGCATGAGCTCCTCGAACATCGAGCCGCCCCAGCCGGGGACGATGTGCATGCCGCGGTAGGTGTAGGCGCCCTCGAAGACGTCGAGGCCCTGGTAGGTGCGAGTCTCGCCGACGGGCTGCGACTCGGGCCAGGCCCAGTCGCAGGACGCCGGGAAGGTGCGCCAGGACGCGAAGTAGTGCTTCGCCGGGACCTGGCCCGTCGCGATGCCGAGGTAGCTCGTGATGCGGGTCTCCGACACGGTGGTGTCGTAGTGGTGCTTGGAGAGCCAGACGTCCGGCCCGACACCGATGTGGTTGCCGAGGAACGCGCCGTCGGGGTTCTGCGGCGGCTCGGGGTTGAACCCACCGTGCATGAGCCCGCCGGGACGGTTGCCCGGGTTGGTGGGATCGGGGTCGTAGAAGGCGTCCCAGCGCATCCGCGCGAACAGCTTCTTGGCCAGCGGCGCTGCACCGGGGTCGGCGGTGATGACGACCTTCAGGGCCGCACCGAGCCAGCCGTTGTCGACGCTCGACAGGAACGGGTACACCCGGTCGCCGCTGCCCGGCCAGGACGTGAGCTTCTCGCCCGTGGCCTCGTCGTACCAGTTGTAGTACATGCCGCTGGGCTCGTGGTGCTCCATGCGCAGCAAGGTGCTCAGCGTCTGGCGGAGGCGGCGCGTGCACTCCCCGCGCGTGATCAGGCCGAGGTCCCGCGCCACGATGGCCGACCAGAGGTATCCACCGATGTTGGTCGGCGAGGTGTAGCCGGAGCGGTCACCGGCGGTGAGGCCCTCGTTGATGTTGTCGGCCACGAGCCCGGTCTTCGGGTCGGTCATCGCGACCATGCTGTGCCAGGTGTCCTTGGCCCAGCGGCGGACCCGTTCCCGCTGCACACCGGCTCCGGCACCCGCACCGAGCAGGACCGGGGCTGACGCCGCGGGGACGGCCGAGGCGCGCTGGGCGGTGAGGCCGACGGCGGCTGCCGCAGTCGCGCCGACGAGCAGCTGGCGGCGGCTCGGGGAGACACGGCCCGCGGCCGCGAGGGCCGAGGACGCCGTCGGGGGCGTGGCGAGGGGGGACGAGGTGGGGAGGTGAAGCTTGGCCATGGGTGATGCTCCTTGGTTGGGATTGGTCACTTCGTGCCGTACAGGTGGTCGGGGCCCGGGCGACCGACGGGTCGCCCGGTAGGTCGCAGGGGCTGCCTACTTGATGCCGGTGGTGGCGATGCCCTCGATGAACTTGCGCTGGAAGGCGAGGAAGACGGCGAGGACGGGCAGCACGACCACCGTGGCGCCCGCGAGGAGCAGGCCGTAGTTCGTGCTGTTCTGCCCCTTGGAGTAGAGCGCCAGGGCCACCGGGAGGGTGTAGCTGTCCTCGGACTGCGCCACCACGAGCGGCCACAGGAAGTTGTTCCAGCTGCCGAGGAAGGTGAGGATGCCGAGGGTCGCCAGGGCCGGGCCGCACAGCGGCAGGATGATCCGCGCGAAGATGCGCAGCTCGCCCGCGCCGTCGACGCGACCGGCGTCGAGCAGGTCCCGGGGGAGCCCGGAGATGAACTGCCGCATCAGGAACACGCCGAACGGGCTCACGAGGAACGGCAGGATCAGGCCGGGCAGGCTGTCGATGAGCCCGGCGTTCGCCACGAGGACGAACAGCGGCACGAAGGTCACCACGCCGGGGATCATCAACGTCGCCATGACGATGGTGAACAACGCCTTCTTGCCCTTGAAGTCCAGCATCGCCAGGGCGTACCCGAGCATCGAGCAGAAGAGCAGGTTGCCCGCGGTCACGAAGACGGCGACGACGATCGAGTTGGTGAAGTACGTGCCGAAGTCGAGGCGTGAGAACAGCTGCGTGTAGTTGTCGAGCGACGCGGTCTCGGGCCACCAGGTCGGGGGCGTCTTGCGGAGCTCGCCCTCGCTCTTGAAGCTGCCGAGCACCATCCAGACGAACGGTGCGACGACACCGACGAGGGCGGCGACGAGCAGGCCGTAGAGCCACCAGCGGCTCGACTGCTTGCTGCCGGCCATCGTGGCGTTGGTGCCGGCGGGGGCGGCGCTCCCGCCCGACCGGCCGAAGCGCCCCTTGGGGGCCTTGGGCGCGGGTGCGAGCGTCGAGGTCTTGTCTGCAGTCGTGGTCATGGCGATCAGTCCTTCTCGCGCAGCAGTCGGAACTGGATGGCGGTGACGACCGCGATGACGATGAAGATGATGTAGCTGAGCGACGCGGCATACCCGTAGTTGCCGAAGCCGAACTGCTTGTAGGTGTACATCGACATGGAGATCGTGCTGTTCAGCGGACCACCGTTGGTCATCACGAAGGGCTCCTCGAAGAACTGGAGGTAGCCGATGCCGGTGGTGACAGAGACGAAGAGGATGGTCGGTCGCAGCATCGGCAGGGTGATGTGGCGGAACCGCTGCCACACGCTGGCGCCGTCGATGGCGGCAGCCTCGTGGAGCATCCACGGCACGGCCTGGAGGCCGGCGAGGAAGATGATCATCGCGGTGCCGAAGTTGCGCCACGACGCCATCATGATCAGCGCCGGCATCGACCAGTTCGGGTCGCCGAGCCAGTTGGGCCCGTCGATGCCGATCCAGCCGAGCGCGGTGTTGATGAGGCCGTACTCGTCCTGGAGCAGGAACCGCCAGACGACGGCGACCGCGACGATCGAGGTGATGACCGGGAGGTAGAACCCGAGGCGGAACACCGAGCGGAACTTGGTGATCCCGCGGTCGAGGACGACGGCGGCGGCCAGCGCCATGGTCAGGGTGAGCGGCACCCCGATGAGGACGAAGTAGGCGGTGTTGCGGGCGGACTGCAGGAACTGCTCGTCCGAGAGCGCCTTGGTGAAGTTGTCCAGCCCCACGATGTCGACGGCGAACGGGGTCTTGAGGTCCCGCGACCGCGTGTCCGTGAAGCTCATGAACAGGGACTGGATGACCGGCCACACCGTGAAGGTGAGGAACAGGAGGCAGAACGGCAGGGCGAGGAGCCAGGCGGCCCGGCCCTCACCGAAGGCGCCTCCGCGCGTCTTCGCGGCCCCCCCGCGGGGCGACGGACCGGTCTGGTCGGCCTCCCCGCGAGTGGTGACCTCTGATGTGGCGGCCATGACTACTGGCCGGTCCCGATGGACTCCGCCTGCGACTGCACGGCCTTGAGCGCAGCGCCGGGGTCGGAACCCTGCTTGGTGACCTTCTCGAGCTCGGTGTCGAACTGCGCGACGACCTGCTCCCACGTCGCGAACGACGGCGGGGCCTGGGCGGTCTTGAGCTGCTCACCGAAGACGGCGAGCTTCTTGTCGGCGCTGATCGACGGGTCCTGCCACGCGGTCTGCACGGACGGCAGGTCGGTGGACTGGGTGTACCACTTGGCCTGGGTCTTGGGGTCGGCCAGGAACTGCACGAACTTCCACGCGGTGTCGCGCTGCTTGGAGTTCTTGAAGACGACGAAGTCGGAGCCACCGACGAAGGACGAGGACGTCTTCTTCGTGGGCATCGGCGCGACGGCGTACTTGTCCTTGAAGCCCTCGCCACCGACCTTCTCGACCGCGGACATCATCCACGGGCCGGAGATGAACATCGGGACCTTGCCGCTGGCGAAGTCCGGCTCGGTGGTCGGGGTCGCGGGGGCGGCCTTGTCGGCGATGCCCTCGTCGAAGTAGCTCTTGTAGTACTCGACGGCTTCCTTGATCTCGGGGCTGTCGAAGTTGTAGCCCTTGCCGTCGTCCGTGGTGAGCTTCGCACCGTTGGACCAGGCGAACGGCATCACGGTCTGCCAGGAGCCGGTGCCACCGGCCTGCAGCCCGATGCCGTACTTGGCGCCGGCCTTGTCCTGCATGCCCTTGGCCATCGCCTTGAGCTCCTCCCAGGTCTTGGGGGCCTCGGTGAAGCCGGCCTTCTCGGCCAGGTCGGTGCGGTAGTAGACGAGGCGGGTCTCGACGTACCACGGGATGCCGTAGGAGGTGTCGCCCACCTTGGTGGTGTTCTGGGCGCCCTCGAAGAACTGCGTGGTGTCGATCGACTTCGGCGTCGGGTCGAGCGCGTCGAGCCCGGCGAACTCACCCATCCACGTGGTGCCGACCATGGCCGCGTCCGGCGTCTTGCCGGCCGTGATCGCGGTGGTGAACTTGTCGTGCGCGGCGTCCCACGGGATCGCGGTGACGTTGACCTTGGCGCCCGGGTTGGCGGCCTCGAAGTCCTTGGCGAGGGCGGGGAGCTTCTCGCCCTCGGCGCCCATCGCCCAGACCGTGATCGTGCCCGTGGCCTTGCCGGCGCTGATCTCCTTGCCGGTCTCGGCGGCGGCGTCACCGCCACCGCTGTCACGTCCGCACGCGGTGAGCGTGAGGGCGGCGGCGGTCATGGTGGCGACCGCGATCGCAGAGGTGCGTCTCATCGGGGTGTCTCTCTTTCATCGGGGTGAGGGGAACGGACGGGTATGCAGTGGGGGTGCGCCCTGCTCGGGCGGCACCGGGTGCCGCTAGGGCAGGGCGCGCACGGCCACCGGCGGCGGCGGGCACCCGCAGGAGGAGCGGATGACGAGGTGCGTCGGGATCACCTGCGCGCCACGCGGGGCGGCCGAACCGGTGATGCGCTCGTGCAGCAGGTCCGACGCCCGCGCCCCGAGCTCGCGGACGGGCTGACGGACCGTGGTGAGCCCTGGCTCGACGTAGCGGGCGGTCATGACGTCGTCCCAGCCGACGACGGCGACGTCCTCGGGGACGCGCAGGCCGCTGCCGCGCAGCCGCACCATGACGGCGAGGGCGAGCTCGTCGTTGGCGCAGACGAGGGCGTCGGCCTCGAGGTCGCCTCGCAGCAGCCGGTCGGCCAGCGCCGTGCCGTCGGCCTCGCGCAGCGACACCGTGACCGCCTCGGCGGCGACGATCCCGGCGGAGGCGTGGGCGGCCACGAAGCCGGCGTAGCGGTCGCGGATGTCTGGGCTGACCGTGGGGTCGCCGACGAACAGCAGGCGGGTCCGGCCGTGGCCCAGCACGTGCGCGGTGATCTCGCGGGCGCTCGAGGTGTTCTCCGAGCTCACGGTGTCGACGGTGGCCTTCTCGTCGCCGGCGATGAGGACGACGGGCTTGCTCCCCCCGAGGGCGGAGACCGTCTCGTCCGGGATGGCCGAGGAGCCGAGCATGGCCAGTCCGTCGACGCGGGTGGCGAGCTTGCGCACGGCCCGGGGCAGGTCGGCCTTGCCCTCGGCGAGCATGAGCACCACGCTCTGCCCCAGCTCGGCGGCGCGGTACTCGAAACCCATGAGGAGCTCGGAGTAGTAGGGACCCGAGAGCTCGGGGAGGACGAGGCCGTGGGCCTCGTGGTGGCGGACGGCGAGGCTGCGGGCGGCGGCCAGGGGCACGTAGTGCAGCTCGTCGGCGGCCTCGAGAACGCGCTTGCGGGTCTTCTCGGAGACGGCCTGACTCCCCTGGAGGACGCGGGACACCGAGGCGATCGAGACGCCGGCACGCTCGGCGACGGAGTAGATCGTCGCCCCAGCGGGGTGTCTCGTCGGGTGTCCCGAACCGGTGGCCATCAGGTGCCTTCCTCGTTGAAAGCGCTTACAAAGCTGGTTCGACCATGCCAGAGGACCCCGGACCTGCGCAAGGGCCCGGGCGTGTCGCGCCGGCCGGGGAGAGGGTCGGCTCAGTCGGCGAGGAGCGCCTCGGCCAGCTCGTGGTCGACGACGAGACCCTGCACCAGACGGCCCTCGAGAGCGGCCCGCACGGCCGACCCCTTCGCTGCGCCGGAGGCCACCGCGATGACCTCCGGTATGGCGTCGAGCGTGTCTGCGTCGATGGTGATCAACCGCGCAGCGACCTTGGGGCGCAACGCTTTTCCGTTGCCGTCGAAGAACACCCCCGCGAGCTCGCCCACGACGCCGCGCCCTGCCAGCTCCCGTTGCTCGCGGGCGTCGAGGAGATCGTGGATGGTCGAGCCACCAGAGGTCCAGTGGCCGATCCCGACGACGGCGTGCGTCACCGCGGAGGCCCGCGACAGGCCCTCCGCCACCGCCGGCTGGCGGCGCAACGCATCGGCGCTCGCCTTGGTGTCCAGGACAAACGGCGCGTAGAAGACGCGGGCGCTTCCGCCCCCGAGACGGGCGGCACGCCTGACGACGTCCACGGCGCTGCTGTCGAAGTCGGGGAGGGCGATCGCGCCGGTCAGCTGCACCACCTCGACCCGGGGCAGCGAGGTCAGCGCGCCCACCATGGCGTGCACGTTCCGGGACCAGGGCAGTCCGAGGACGTCGTCCTCGACGAGCACCTCCGAGAGCAGGTCGGCCGCGGCGCGACCCAGCTGCTGCCGGACCGCGCCCGGGTCGGCGTCGGCCGTGTCGACGACCACGGCGTGCGTCAGGCCGAACCGTTCCTGCAGCCGCGCCGAGGCATCCACGTCGAGCGAGCCCTGGCGGACGATCTCGATGCGGACCAGGCCTCGTTCACGCGCCGACTCGAGCAGCCTGGCCACCTTGAAGCGGCTGATCCCGAGCTCGTCGGCGATCTCCACCTTGGACTGGTGGTGCAGGTAGTGGCGGCGCGCCACGGCAGCGAGCAGCACCAGCTCCGCGGGTCCGTCGTCGGCCACGACCACCCCTTCCGTCGATTCGCGCCCACCCCGGTGCCGTTGACAGGCACCAGTTGCGTCGATTTACTCAAGATACTCGTTTGGGCATCATCGCGCTCATATGAGCGCGAGTCAAACGAGAGCCGTCAAAGGCGACGGAGGAGGACGCGTGCGTAGTCGAAGCTCCCGGGCCGCGCTGGTCGCATCAGCGACCGGCCTGGCCCTCAGCCTCACGGCCTGTGCCGGGTGGGGCGGTGGCGGAGCAGGTGGCGGCGGGGCCGACAGCATCAACGTGCTGATGGTCAACAACCCGCAGATGGTCGACCTGCAGAAGCTCACCGCAGACAACTTCACCAAGAAGACGGGGATCCGGGTCAACTACACGGTGCTCCCCGAGAACGACGTCCGCGACAAGATCAGCCAGGAGTTCTCGAGCCAGGCCGGGCAGTACGACGTCGCCTCGCTCAGCAACTTCGAGATCCCGATCTACGCCAAGGCCAAGTGGATCGCCCCGCTGGACGACTACCTCGCCAAGGACACGGCCTTCGACCAGGACGACATCCTGAAGCCGATGACGACCTCCCTGTCGAGCGAGGGCAAGGTCTACGGCGAACCGTTCTACGGCGAGTCCTCCTTCCTGATGTACCGCAAGGACGTCCTGGAGAAGAAGGGCGTCACCATGCCCGAGAAGCCGACCTGGCAGGAGGTCGCCGACATCGCGGCCAAGGTCGACGGCGCCGAGCCGGGGATGAAGGGCATCTGCCTGCGCGGCCAGCCCGGCTGGGGCCAGCTGTTCGCCCCCCTCACCACGGTCGTCAACACCTTCGGCGGGACGTGGTTCGAGAAGGACTGGACGCCTGGCGTGAACTCACCGGAGTTCAAGGAGGCCGTGCAGTTCTACGTCGACCTCGTCCGCGCCCACGGCGAGAACGGCGCACCCCAGGCCGGCTTCACCGAGTGCCTCAACAACCTCGTCCAGGGCAACGTGGCCATGTGGTACGACGCCACCTCCGCCGCCGGTTCGCTCGAGGCGGACGACTCCCCCACCAAGGGCAAGTTCGGGTACGCGCCTGCCCCGGTCGTCAAGACCGACAGCGCGGGCTGGCTCTACGCCTGGTCCTGGTCCATCCAGCAGGCCAGCACGAAGAAGGACAACGCCTGGAAGTTCATCTCCTGGGCCAGCAGCAAGGAGTACGAGGAGCTCGTGGGCACCCAGCTCGGCTGGACCAAGGTGCCGGCCGGCAAGCGGGCCTCCACCTACGAGAACGCCGACTACCTCAAGGTGGCCTCGGCCTTCGCGGAGCCGACGAAGTCCGCGATCGAGGCGGCCGACCCGGAGAACCCCGGCGTCCAGCCGCGACCCGCGATCGGCATCCAGTTCGTCGACATCCCGGAGTTCCCCGACCTCGGCACGCAGGTCAGCCAGGACGTGAGCTCGGCGATCGCCGGCAAGACCACCGTCAACGAGGCCCTCGACAAGGGCCAGAAGCTCGCCGAGGACGTCGCCGAGCGCTACCAGTCGAGGGGGCAGTGATGTCGTCGAGCACCGCGACGAAGCCACGGGCCGAGCAGGTCCGCGGACCCGAGCCCAGTGCGGCCCTGCGCCGCATGGGCGACTGGGCGAGGCGGGCACCGCTGCTGCCGGCGCTCATCTTCGTGATCGTCATGACCCAGCTGCCGTTCGTGGCGACGCTGGTCATCTCCTTCATGAACTGGAACGCCTACTACCCCGAGGAGCGGGGGTTCGCCGGCTTCGACAACTTCGCCCGGGTCTTCACCGACACCAACACCCGGCAGGCCGTCTTCGTGACGATCCTGCTCACCGTCTCGGTGGTGCTCGTCAGCCTGGTGCTGGGACTCGGCATCGCGCTCCTGCTGGACCGCAAGTTCCGGGGCCAGGGGATCGTCCGCACGATGATGATCACGCCGTTCCTCATCGTCCCCGTGGCTGCCGCCCTGCTGTGGAAGCACGCGCTCTACAACCCGGAGTACGGCCTCTTCAACGGACTGCTCAAGGCCGTGTTCGGTGAGAACGCACCCCAGCCGGACTGGATCACCAACAACCCGCTCATCGCCGTCATCGCCGCCCTGGTGTGGCAGTGGACGCCGTTCATGATGCTCATCCTGCTGGCCGGGCTCCAGAGCCGACCCCTCGACGTCGTCGAGGCCGCTCGCATCGACGGCGCCAGCTCGCTGCAGATCTTCCGGTCGATGACGCTGCCGCACCTGCGCCAGTACATCGAGCTGTCCGGGCTGCTCGGCGCCATCTACGTGGTGCAGAACTTCGACCACGTCTTCACCATCACCAGCGGTGGTCTGGGCACGGCGAACCTGCCGTACTTCATCTACCAGACCTTCTACACCGCTCAGGACTACGGACGGGCCTCCGCGGCCGGTGTCGTGGTCGTCATCGGCACGATCCTCATCGCGACCGCAGCCCTGCGCACCGCGTTCAGCCTCTTCAAGGAGGACGCATGAGCACCACCGACACCACCGGCACGGGCACCACCGGGGCCGGGACCACCTCGGCGGACACGACGTCCGGGACACCGCGCCATACCGAGGTGCGGCACGCCAAGCCACCACGCAGCGGCGTCCTGCTCTCGGCCGCGGCGTGGGTGATCGGGTTCCTCTTCGCGCTCCCCGTCCTGTGGATGGTCCTCACGTCGTTCCACAACGAGAACGACGCGGCCAAGAACCCGCCCGACGTCTTCGCGCCGCTGTCCCTGGACGGCTACCGCTCCTTCTTCGACGCCGGTCCCTGGCCGCCGCTGCTCAACTCGCTGACGGCCAGCGTCCTGTCGACCGCCCTCGTGCTGCTGCTCGCCTTCCCGGCGGCCTACGCACTGTCGATCCGGCCGGTGAAGAAGTGGACGGACGTGCTGTTCTTCTTCCTCTCCACCAAGATGCTGCCGATCGTGGCGGGCATCCTGCCGCTCTACCTCTTCGCCCAGACGGTCGGGCTGCTCGACAACATCTGGTGGCTGATCCTGCTCTACACCTCGATGAACCTGCCGATCGCGATCTGGATGCTGCGCTCGTTCCTCGCCGAGGTGCCGGTCGAGATGCTCGAGGCCGCCTCGGTCGACGGGGCGTCGCTCACCCGGACCCTCAAGGACATCGTCGCGCCGGTCGTCATGCCCGGCATCGCGTCGGCAGCGTTGATCTGCTTCATCTTCAGCTGGAACGAGCTGCTGCTGGCCCGCGTGCTGACCAGCACGGTGGCGGGGACGGCCCCGGTGTTCTTGACTGGCTTCGTGACCAGCCAGGGCCTGTTCCTCGCCAAGGTGTGCGCGGCGTCGTTCGTCGTGTCGCTGCCGGTGCTCGCCGCCGGGTTCGCCGCCCAGGACAAGCTCGTCCAGGGCCTGTCGATGGGAGCCGTCAAGTAATGGGGACGGACACCCACAGCACCACCGCACCCACCACGCCGGTCCGGCTCGCCGAGGCGCACCTCGGTGAGCTGGACGCGCGGGTGGCCCGGCCGTCGTACGACCGGTCGCAGGTCACCGCAGGCATCGTCCACTTCGGGGTCGGTGGCTTCCACCGCGCGCACCAGGCGATGTACCTCGACGCCCTGATGAACGAGGGCGCCGCCTTGGACTGGGGCCTGTGCGGGGTGGGGGCCCTCCCCCACGACCGTCGGATCATCGACACCCTCAAGGCCCAGGACGGCCTCTACACCCTCGTCGTCAAGCACCCCGACGGCCGGCGCGAGCCCCGCGTCATCGGGAGCATCGTCGAGCTGCTGTTCGCCCCCGACGACCCGCAGGCGGTGGTCGACCGGCTCGTCGACGAGCGCACGCGCATCGTGTCGCTGACCATCACCGAGGGCGGATACCTCGTCAACCAGGTGACGGGCGAGTTCGATGCCGACGACCCGTCGATCCAGGCAGACCTCGTCGAGAACGCAGTCCCCTCGACGGTTTTCGGCTACATCACGGCAGCGCTCGCCCGACGTCGAGCCGAGGGGCTCGAGCCGTTCACGGTGATGAGCTGCGACAACCTCCCCGACAACGGCGACGTCGCGAAGCAGATGATCTGCGCCTTCGCCCGGCTCAAGGACCCCGCCCTGGCCGACTGGATGGAGTCGGAGGTCGCCTTCCCCAACTGCATGGTCGACCGGATCACCCCGGTCACCGCGCCCGAGGACATCGAGCGGCTCGCCGACGAGTTCGGTGTCGAGGACGGCTGGCCCGTGGTCTGCGAGCCCTTCACCCAGTGGGCGCTCGAGGACCGGTTCGGCCAGGGGCGACCGCCGTTCGAGGACGCCGGTGTGCAGATGGTCGACGACGTCGTCCCCTACGAGCTGATGAAGCTGCGGCTGCTCAACGCCAGCCACCAGGCCCTGTGCTACCTCGGCCACCTCGCCGGGTACCGCTACGCCCACGAGGTCTGCCAGGACCCGCTGTTCGCGAACTTCCTGCTGGCCTACATGGAGCGCGAGGGCAGCCCGACGCTCCCGCCGGTGCCCGACGTCGACCTCGACGCCTACCGCCACGAGCTCGTCGCCCGGTTCGCCAACCCCGAGGTGCGCGACACGTTGGCGCGCCTGTGCGCGGAGTCCTCCGACCGCATACCGAAGTGGCTGGGGCCGGTGATCCGCGCGAACCTGCGCGACGGCGGCGAGATCGAGCGGTCCGCGCTCGTGGTCGCCTCGTGGGCGAGGTATGCCGAGGGGCGCGACGAGCAGGGCGAGCCGATCGAGGTCGTGGACCGGCTCAAGGACCGGGTCATGGCGGCGGCGGCCAGGCAGGACGAGGACCCGCTGGCCTTCCTCCGCGACCGCGACCTCTTCGGCGACCTCGCCGACGACGAGCGGTTCGCTGCGGCCTACACCGCTGCGCTCGAACGCTTGCACGGCATCGGCGCACGGGCGACGCTGGAGGCCCGCGCGGACGACGACGCCCGCCCCGCCTGATCCACCCGGCCCGATGCACCTGGCCTGAGCCACCCCGCACGACCCGGCCCACCCGCACCGCCCGACCCACCACCGATGGAGACCACCTGATGCGTGCTGCCGTCCTCAACCGTCCCGGCGAGGTCGAGGTGGTGCAGCGACCCGACCCGACACCTGCCGCCGACGAGGTCCTGGTGCGCGTCCACGCGGTCGGTGTCTGCGGGTCCGACACGCACTACTTCGACCACGGGCGGATCGGTCGGTTCGTCGTGGAGTCGCCGCTCGTCCTCGGCCACGAGACCTCGGGGGTCGTCGAGGCCGTCGGCGCCGACGTCGACCCGGCGCGCGTCGGTCAGCGCGTCTCCCTCGAGCCGGGGGTCCCGTGCCGCGCGTGCGAGCAGTGCCTCGCCGGTCGCTACAACCTCTGCCCCGACATGGTCTTCCACGCGACCCCACCGGTGGACGGTTCCCTCGCAGAGCTCGTCGCGATCCACCACGCGTTCGCCCACCCGGTCCCGGACTCGGTGAGCGACGAGGCGGCAGCCCTCCTCGAGCCGCTGTCGGTCGGCGTCTGGGCCTGCCACAAGGGTGGTGTCGGCCCGGGTTCGCGGGTCCTCGTCACCGGGGCGGGACCGATCGGCCTCGTCTGCGTCATGGTGGCGCGCGCCGCCGGGGCGAGCGAGATCGTCGTCGCCGACCTCAACGCCGACCGCCTCGCCGTGGCCACCGAGCTCGGCGCGACCCGCACCATCACCTCCGGCGCGGAGACGATCGCCGACGGGTATGCCGCGGGGCCGGCTCCGCAGGTCCTCCTCGAGTGCTCGGGGCACGCCGGTGCCACCGCGGACGGGATCCGCGCGCTCGCCCCCGCGGGCCGGGCCGTCCTCATCGGCATGGGCGGCGACGAGATCAGCCTGCCGCTGTCGACCATCCAGGAGCGCGAGCTCGTCGTCACCGGGACCTTCCGCTACGCCGGGACCTGGCCGACCGCCATCGCCCTGGCCGCCTCCGGACAGGTCGACCTCGAGCATCTCGTCACCGGCCGGTTCACCCTCGAGGACACCGCTGCCGCCCTGACCGCCGCCCGCGACACGGCGGGCGCGATCAAGTCGGTCATCGACCCCCGACCGTCCGCTGCCACCGGATCGACCCGTGGCTGACGGCGCGCGCACCCTCGTCGCCGGGGTCGACTCCTCGACCCAGTCCACCAAGGTCGTCGTCTGCGACGCCGCGACGGGCGAGATCGTGCGCTCCGGCCGTGCACCGCACCCCGACGGGACTGCCGTCCACCCCGACCGGTGGTGGGAGGCGTACACGACCGCCACGGCCGACGGGCTGCTCGAGGACGTCTCGGCCATCGCCGTCGGGGGCCAGCAGCACGGCATGTGCGCGCTCGACGAGTCGGGCGAGGTCATCCGGGAGGCGTTGCTGTGGAACGACACCCGCTCCGCCCAGGCTGCGCGTGACCTCACCGACGAGCTGGGGGGGCCGCAGGAGTGGGTGCGGCGCACGGGCATGGCCCTCGTGCCGAGCTTCACCGTCACCAAGGTCCGCTGGCTCGCCGACCACGAGCCCGAGAACGCGGCACGGGTCCACGACGTCGTGCTGCCGCACGACTGGCTGACCGCGCAGATCCTCAAGCAGGGCAACGGTTTCGAGCGCTACACGACCGACCGCGGCGATGCGTCGGGCACGGGCTACTTCTCGAGCACCTCGGACTCCTACCTGCCCGACCTCCAGGAGCTCGCCCTCGGACGGGTCTTCGGCGTCCCCCACGTGCTCGGCCCCCACGAGGTCGCGGGGCGCACAGACGGCGGGATGGTCGTCGGGCCGGGGACCGGGGATAACGCCGGGGCGGCCCTCGGACTGGGACTGCGTCCCGGTGACGTCGTCGTCTCCCTCGGGACCAGCGGTGCCGTGTTCGCCGACGCCGACCAGCCGGTGGCCGACCCCAACGGCCTGATCGCCTCCTTCGCCAGCGCCTCCGGTGGCCACCTGCCCCTCATGGCGACCCTCAACGCCGCCCGGGTGCTCACCGCGGCGGCGCAGCTCCTCGGCACCGACCTCGACGGCCTCGACCGGCTCGCCCTCGCTGCCGAGCCGGGAGCCGGCGGCCTGACGCTGCTGCCCTACCTCGACGGCGAGCGCAGCCCGAGCCTGCCCGACGCCACGGGCACCCTGGGCGGGCTGACCCGGTCGAACGCCACCCCCGAGAACCTCGCCCGGGCTGCTGTCGAGGGGATGCTCGCCAACCTCGTGTCCGGGGTGTCGGACGTCCGCAGGCTCGGCCTGCCGGTCGAGCGGGTGCTCCTCATCGGAGGGGCCTCGGCCTCGCGGGCCGTGCGCGCGATCGCCCCGTCGCTGTTCGGCGTGCCCGTCGCGATCCCCGCGCCGGGTGAGTACGTCGGCCTCGGCGCGGCCCGCCAAGCGGCCTGGGTGCTGTCCGGCGACGACGCGCCCCCGGCATGGACGGTGACGGTCGAGGAGACCCTCGACCCGCCGTCGGATGACGACGGTGGATCCGTGCTCGAGCGCTACGCGACGCTGTTGGAGACCGTGCACGGCTCCTGAGCGGCGGCAGGCTCGTGCGCCGTGGTGACCGCGCCATCGGCTTTCCGTGCGGCCGAGGCACGACGGGTCCGTCGGGCCAGCTGGTCGGCCACGACCAGGACCACGAGCGCGCCGAGGCTCAGGGCCGCGCCGTCCCACAGGGTCGAGGCGTAGCCCAGGCCGGCGCTGATGGTCAGGCCGCCGAGCCATGCACCGGCGGCGTTGCCCACGTTGAAGGCCGCGATGTTGGCGCCGCTGGCCAGGGTCGGGGCCGACCCGGCATACGTCATGATCCGCATCTGCAGGCCCGGCACGGTGGCGAACCCGAACGTCCCCATGAGCACCAGGCCGACCACGGCCATCACCGGCGAGTCGGCCGTGGCGGCGAAGACGGCCATGACGACCGTCAGTCCAGCCAGCACCACGGTGAGCGTGACGGGCACGGAGCGGTCGGCCGCACGACCCCCGGCCCAGTTGCCGGCGAAAAGCCCGAGCCCGAAGAGCACCAGCAGCCACGGGACGGTCGTGGACGCGAACCCGCTGACCTCGGTGAGCGTGTACGCGATGTAGGTGAAGGCACCGAACATCCCACCGAACCCGAGGACCGTCACGAGCAGCGACAGCCAGACCTGGCCCGAGCGGAAGGCCCCGAGCTCGTGCCGCAGGCCCGGCTCGTCCGCCGACACGGGCTGCGAGGGGACGAGGGTGGCCATGCCGACCAGGGCGACGACACCGATCACGGCGATCGCCCAGAACGTCGAGCGCCACCCGAGCTGCTGACCCAGCAGGGTGCCCAGCGGGACACCGAGGACGTTGGCGGTGGTCAGACCGGCGAACATCATCGCGATGGCCCCGGCCTTCTTCTCCGGGGCGACCAGGCCCGCGGCGACGACGGCACCGATGCCGAAGAATGCGCCGTGGGTCAGCGCGGCGAGGACGCGACCGAGCAGCATCACCTCGTAGCTCCCGGCGAGCGCGGAGACGAGGTTGCCGGCGATGAACAGGACCATGAGCGCGGTGAGGACGTGCTTGCGGTTGAACCGGGTCACGGCCGCGGTGAGGCCGATCGCCCCGACCGCGACGGACAGGGCGTAGCCGGAGATCAGCCAGCCGGCGGTGGCCTCGTCGACGGCGAAGTCGGCGGCCACCTGCGGGAGCAGTCCGGCGATGACGAACTCGGTGAGTCCGATCCCGAAGCCACCGAGGGCCAGGGCGAGCAGGGCGAGGGGCATGGGTGTTCCTTCAGGCGTGGAGGGATGCTGTTTCCGGAGCCGGTATGCGGCGCGTGCAACTACCAGCGCACGCATCAAGTTAGTTGCACGCGCGGGTTATTGCAAAGGCGGGCTAGAATCGGGCTATGGGAATCGCCGATGACGCCGTCGAGATCCGCGCCCAGGGCTGGCGCACCCTCGCCGCCCTGCACGGCCACATCGAGGGAGCCCTCGAGCGCGAGCTGACCTCGGGGCACGGGTTGTCGGTCGTCGAGTTCACCGTCCTCGACGCCCTCTCCCGCCAGGACGGCTGGCACATGCGGATGTCGCAGCTCGCGCGTGCTGCCGCCCTGTCGAGCAGCGCCACGACCCGCCTGGTCAACCGGCTCGAGGACCGTGGCCTCATCACCCGGATCCTGTGCGCCGACGACCGGCGTGGCATCTACACCGAGCTCACGCCCTCGGGATCGGCGCTGCTGGACGAGGCCCGACCGACGCACCACCGGGTGCTCGAGGAGGCGCTGCAGTCGGCGGCCGACGTGCCCGAGCTGGCCCCGCTCGTCGATGCCCTGCACCGCCTGCCCAGTCCCGCGGCAGTCTGATCCGGCGGTAGCCCACCGGCGCCCCCCGGGGGTGGCCGCGAGTGACCACGTCACTGACCGCACAGCGCGTTCAGTGACCTGGTCACTCCCGCCCCCTTGCCGCTCCCTGCGGACCGTGGTGAAGATGTCGGACATGAGCTACCCACCGCCGCTCTACGACGGCGAGCACGGAGAGGTGAGCGCCACGGTGCGCGCAGGCAGCGCCGGCCCGGAGCTGACCTACCCCAACGGGAACCGGGTGCACTACCTGTCGACGGGCGCGTCGACCGGCGGCTTGTTCGGGCTCTACCGCTGGGAGTTCGCCCCTGGTCGCAGTGGCCCCGACGCCCACTTCCACCGCACCCTCACCGAGTCGTTCTACATCCTCTCCGGCGAGGTGACGGTCTACGACGGGGCCGCCTGGCGCGTCACCCGGCCGGGCGACTACCTCCACGTGCCTGCCGGTGGGCTGCACGGCTTCCGGAACGACTCGGGGGCCGAGGCGTCGATGCTCCTGCACTTCGCGCCCGGGGCACCGCGCGAGGGCTACTTCGAAGGGCTGGCCAGGGTGGCGGCGGGCGAGACCATGACCGACGCCGAGCGCGAGGAGTTCATGAGGTACCACGACAACCACTGGGTCGACGGCTGAGGTCAGGCGGTGCTGCCGGGCTCGAGCCTCGCGCCGGCGGCCACCTCGGCCCGTCGTGGCACGCGGCTGTCACGACCCACGAGGGTGATCTCGTCGTCGGTGGCCTTGCGGCGGGTCGACAGCGCACCGACCACGGCCCCCTGCCCCACCACCACGCCGGAGTCGAGGACGCTCGTGGCGACGCTCGCCCCGCCCTCGACGACCACGCCGGCGAACAGCACGCTGTCCTCCACCCGGGCCCCCGCGGCGACCTTCACGCCCGGGCCCAGCACGCTGCGCACGACCTCACCGGCGACGTCGCACCCCGGCGACACGAGGCTGTCGACCACCTGGGCACCCTTGCGCACCAGCGCGGGAGGCAGCTCGGGGAACCGCGTCAGCACGGGCCGGTCGGCGTCGTCGAAGACATCGACCCGTCCGGCGAGCAGGTCGCGGTGCGCCTGGAGGAACGACTCGGGTCGGCCCACGTCGCGCCAGTAGCCGCCGATCGGGGCCGCCCACACCTGCCCTCGCCCGACCAGTCGGGGCAGCAGGTGCTCACCGAAGTCACCCAGGCCGTCCTCGTCGAGCTCACCGCTCGCAGCGAGGTCGGCCCGCAGGGCGTCGAGGCTCTCGAGGAGGACGACGGCGTCGTAGACGAACACCTCGGTCGCCACCACCCCGGACGCAGGACTCGTCGGCTTGTAGTCGAAGCCCGTGACGTGGCCGTCCGCACCGGCGGTGACGACCGCCTGGTGGGCGGCCTCCACCTTGGTCATCTCGGCGGTGACGATGGTGCACTCGGCCTCCCGCTCCCGGTGCAGGGCGAGCACGGCGTCCAGGTCGCACCGGAAGACGTGGTCGGCGCTGATGACCACCACCTGGTCCGCGCCGAACGCCTCGATCTGGTCGCGCATGCGCAGCAGGGCATCGGCGTTGCCGAGGGAGAACCCGCTCTCGGAGCGCGAGCCGTCACCCTGCTCGGGCACGACGCGGCGGTAGCCACCGCGGGTCCGGTCGAGGTCCCAGGGCCGACCTCCTGCGAGGTGCGGGTCGAGGGAGCCGGCCTGGTACTGCACCGACACCCAGACGTCGCTGATCGTGCTGTGCGCCAACGACGACAGCGCGAAGTCGATGAGCTGGTAGGACCCGGCGAACGGCAGCGCGGGCTTGGCACGCTCCCTCGTCAGGACATCCATCCGGCTCCCCTGGCCGCCTGCCTGGACCAGACCGAGCACGCGGTTCGTCATCGCCCCACCCTAGGCAGTGCTCTGCGCCGGCGCTGCGCCGGTGGTGTCGAGCAGGGCGGCGAGCTGCAGCCGCAGGGCGAGCCGCACCACCGGGTCGTCGAGGTCGAGCCCGGCGAGGTCGGCGATGCGGTTCATCCGGTAGCGCATGGTGTTGGGGTGCACGTGGATCGAGCGGGCCGCCCGGCCCGGCGCGCCAGGATGGTCCAGCCACGCGGCGAGCGTCTCCAGGTGGTCGCTGCTGTGCTCCCGGTCGTGCGCGACCAGGATGTCGAGCGGACCGAGCACGTCCGCCCCTCGCAGCGTCGCCGCCGCCCGCTCGACCGTCACCTGCGCCCACACGTCCTCGTGCACCAGCGTGGCCGGCTCGGCGTCCGGACCGACGACGCGCTCCGCCTCGAGCGCCTCGGCCTTCGACCGTTCCAACTCGGCGACGGTGTGTGCCGTGCGCCCGGCGCGCGCGGTGAGCTCCAGGGACTCGCCCCGCGCCCGCTCCACCACGCCGGTGAGCCAGCCCCACGTCCCGGGCGAGGGGTCCTCGCTGTCGCGCACCACGGCATACGCCCGGTTGTCGAGGTCGGCGAGCAGGGGCTGGTTCCACGCGTGGCGCCGTGACACCGACTCCCAGAGGTCGAGCAGCCGGGCGGCCCCACCCTCACCGCCGAGGCAGACCACCCGCCACGGACCCGGCGGGAGCCACCCGCCGGCCCCGGAGGTGCTGCCCGAGAGCACTCCGCGCAACCGGTCGGCGGCGACGCGACGGGACAGGTCGGCCTGGGCCCGCAGGCGCAGCAGGTGCAGTGCCACCACGGAGGAGGTCTGGACGAGCTCGGCGACGAGGTGCGCAGGGGGCCGGTCCTCGACGACGGCCCAGATCGACCCGAGCCACTCGCTGCCGGCGCGGACCGGCACGACCAGTCGGGGCAGCGTGCCGTTGGGGTCGGCGGGGACGAAGACGGGTTCGCTCGACCGGGCCAGCCGCCGGAAGACGCCTCGGGCACGCAGGCTGGCAAGCACCTCGTCCGGGACGCGGCGGCCGACGATCGTGGAGACGCGCGCCGGGTCGGTCACGTCCTGGCGCGAGGAGTAGGCCAGCACCCGGGACTGGGCGTCCTCGATGGTGACCGGGGCGTCGACGAGGGCGGCGGCGGCGTCGGCGAGCGCGAAGAGGTCGTCCTGGACGGGGACGTCGCCCCGGTGTCCCCCGGTCGTGGCCCCCGCCCGGTCGATGACCCCGCGGAGCAGCCAGACGACGTGCGCCCAGGAGGCCTGCTCGGCCAGTCCGACCAGGGCGAGCCCCTCCCGGCGGGCGCGGTCGCGCACCTGGCGGCGGGTGGCCAGGCTCCGGCGCAGGACCAGCCCACCCGCGCCGGCCGCAGCCGCGGCCTCGACGAGGGCGACCGCCGCCTCGGTGGTCTCGACCCCGACGCCGAGCACCAGGTCGGCCGGCTGGCCCACCACGCCATGACCCGGCTCGGCGATGGTCAGGTCGTCGACCTCGGCGCCGGCCGGGTCGACCCCGAGCGTCAGCAGCCCGGCGAGGGTGGCAGTGAGGTCGGCGACGCTGAGCACACGCCTACTGTCCCACGGGTTTGTGCCGGTGGCACAACTGTGGCGTCTACTTCTGTGCTCGTGGCCCGGTGCAGCCTCTATCAGCGAGCGCGAGCATCGACGCATGGCTTCCTCCCGCACCGTCACCGCAGCCGGTCTCCCCGTCCCCCAGCGCGTCGCCGTCGTCGGCGCCGGCATGGTGGGTCTGTCCACCGCCTGGTTCCTCCAGGAGCACGGAGTGGAGGTGACCGTCCTCGACCGCGAGGGGGTCGCCGCCGGTTCCTCCTGGGGCAACGCCGGCTGGCTGACGCCGGGCATCGCGACGCCCCTCCCGGAGCCCGCCGTCCTCAAGTACGGCATCCGCGCCGTCCTGTCACCCTCGTCCCCGGTCTACGTGCCGCCGAGCGCCGACCCCAAGTTCCTCAAGTTCGTCACGGGCTTCACGAAGAACTCGACGATGAAGGCCTGGAAGAAGGCCATGGGGTCCCTCGTGCCCGTGAACGACCTGTCGCTGGAGAGCTTCGACCTCCTGCGCGACGGTGGCGTCAAGGCCGACACCCGTGAGGCGAAGTCGTTCCTCGCGTCGTACCGCACCGAGACCGAGCGGGTCACCCTGCTCGAGGAGATCGAGCACATCCACGCCGCCGGCCAGGCCATCGAGTTCGAGGCCCTCACCGGCGACCAGGCCCGCGCCATCGAGCCGAGCCTGTCCGACGAGATCGGCGCGGCGATCCTGCTCAAGGGCCAGCGCTTCATCGACCCGGGCTCCTACGTCCACGCGCTCGCCGACTCCGTCCGCGAGCGCGGCGGCAAGATCATGGACGCCGCCACGGTGGCCGACATCCGCGACACCGGCGCCGGCGTGGTCGTCACCACGGCGGAGGGATCGGTCGAGGAGTTCGACGCCGCCGTCCTCGCGACCGGTGCGTGGCTCGGCAAGCTCGCCCGCCAGTTCGGCGTGAAGAACGTCGTCCAGGCCGGCCGCGGCTACTCCTTCTCCGTCGAGATCGACCACGTGCCCAACGGCCCGGTCTACTTCCCCGCCCAGCGAGTCGCCTGCACGCCGATCGGCGACCGCCTCCGCGTTGCGGGGATGATGGAGTTCCGCAAGCCCGAGGCGGCTCTCGACCAGCGCCGCATCCAGGCCATCGCCGAGGCCGCCCGCCCGCTCCTGAAGGGCGCCAACCTCGATGACCGCCAGGACGAGTGGGTCGGCTCGCGCCCCTGCACCGTCGACGGCCTGCCTCTCATCGGTGCCACCAGGTCGCCGCGCGTCTTCGCCGCGGGTGGTCACGGCATGTGGGGCATCACCCTCGGCCCGGTCACCGGCCGCCTGCTCGCGCAGACGATGGTCACCGGCAAGCAGGTCGACCAGCTGCGCCCGTTCGACCCGATGCGCTGACCGATCACGTCGTCCGAAGAGCCGTCCCGTGCACGCGGGGCGGCTCTTCGGCGTTCCGCCCACCCTGTGACGGAATACCATAGGGGGGTATGGTGTTGGGCATGAGCATGAGCGATGCGCACCCGGGCTACCACTCCGAGAAGGCCAGCCACCTCAAGCGGCTGCGTCGCGTCGAAGGTCAGGTCCGCGGGTTGCAGCGGATGGTCGAGGAGGACCAGTACTGCATCGACATCCTCACCCAGGTGTCGGCGGCCACCAAGGCGCTGCAGTCGTTCTCGCTCGAGCTGCTCGAGGAGCACCTGTCGCACTGCGTCGTCGACGCCGCCCGCAAGGGCGGGCCCGAGGCGCAGGAGAAGGTGCGCGAAGCCTCGGACGCCATCGCCCGCCTCGTCCGTTCCTGACGGCCCCACAGCGGCCCGCCCCGAACCCCACGTCCCAGCCAGCCCAACCACAGGAGCACCCCATGAGCACCCAGACCTTCGACGTCGTCGGCATGACCTGCGGCCACTGCGCCAGCGCCGTCACCGAGGAGCTCAAGGCCCTCGACGGCGTCAGCGACGTGCAGGTCGACCTCGTCGCGGGCGGCACCTCTGCCGTCACCGTCGCGGCCGACCGCGAGCTCACCCCGGCTGAGGTGACGTCCGCGCTCGACGAGGCGGGCGACTACAGCCTGGCCACGTGAACACCGCGACCCGCGTCGGCGCGTTCGGCGCGGGTCTGGTCGTCGCCTTCGGCGCAGCCCTGGGAGCGGGCCGGCTCGTCGGCCCGCTCGATACGGTGGCTGCCCCGGCACCCCACACGGAGATGTCCACGGACGGCCACCCCGCCGATCCGGGCGGCCACGCCTCTGAGGGCGACCAGCACACCGACACCCACCAGGACCCCGGCGGCGGCACCTCGGCCACGCCCGCCGGGTTGAGCTCGACGGACCAGGGGTACCGGCTCGTCCCTGGCGCCACGACCCTCGCTGCGTCGAAGGCTGCCCGCGTCACCTTCCAGGTCCTCGGCCCGGATGGTCGCCCGGTCACGGGTTTCACCACCGCCCATGAGAAGAAGCTGCACCTCGTCGTCGTGCGCCGCGACCTGTCCGGCTTCCAGCACGTGCACCCCACCATGGCCGCCGACGGCACCTGGTCGGTCAGCCTCGACCTGGGCCGACCCGGGCAGTGGCGCATGTTCGCCGACTTCGACCCCGACGGCGACACGGAGGGCCTCGTGCTCGGCACCGACCTCGCCGTCCCCGGCGACTACTCTCCCGTCGCCCTCCCCGCACCTGCGCGCACCACCACGGCGGACCGGTATGCCGTGCAGCTCACCGGGTCGCTCGACCCGGCGACGGCCCAGCGGCTCGACCTCGCCGTCTCGGACGACAGCGGTCGCCCCGTCGACCTCGAGCCCTACCTCGGCGCCGACGGTCACCTCGTGGTCCTGCGTGAGGGCGACCTCGCCTACGCGCACGCCCACCCCGTCCACGCGACGACCGTTGGGGACTCGGCATCCGGGGCCACGGTCGGTTTCCGGGTGGAGCCACCCGGCCCCGGCCGCTACCGGGCCTTCCTCGACTTCAAGGTCGCCGGAACCGTCCACACCGCGGCGTTCACCCTCGACGCCGCCGGAGGCACGCCATGACCCACACGACGAGCACGAGCACCACGGCCTCCACGACCCGCTCCGAGGACAGCGCCCCCACCAGCGCCGTCGAGCTGGTCATCGGCGGCATGACGTGCGCGTCCTGCGCGACGCGGATCGAGAAGAAGCTCAACAAGATCGACGGCGTCACGGCCACGGTCAACTACAGCACCGAGAAGGCAAAGGTCACCTTCCCCGACACGGTCACCGCCGCCGACCTCGTGGCGACCGTCGAGAAGACGGGCTATACCGCCGAGCTCCCTCCTGAGCCGGACCCGGCCGGCGACGGTGACGGCGCGCCATACGTCGAGGTGGACCCCACCGCGGCACTGCGGCAGCGGCTCCTCGTGTCGGTACTGCTCGCGGTCCCGGTCGTCGCGATGGCGATGGTGCCGGCGTGGCAGTTCCGCTACTGGCAGTGGGCGTCCCTCGTCCTGGCCGCACCCGTCGTGGTGTGGGGCGGGCTGCCGTTCCACCGCGCGGCGTGGACCAACCTGCGCCACGGCCAGACCACGATGGACACCCTCGTGTCGGTCGGGACCATCGCGGCATTCGGCTGGTCGCTCTACGCCCTGTTCCTCGGCACGGCCGGCGAGCCCGGCATGACGCACCCGTTCTCCTTCACCATCGAACGCACCGACGGCGCGGGCAACATCTACCTCGAGGCCGCTGCGGGCGTGACGGCGTTCCTGCTCGCCGGACGGTATGCCGAGGCGCGCGCCAAGCGTCGCTCGGGTGCTGCGCTGCGGGCACTGCTCGAGATGGGCGCCAAGGAGGTCTCGGTGCTCCGCGGCGAGGGTGCGGCTGCCACCGAGGTGCGCGTGCCCGTGTCGGAGCTCGTGGTGGGGACGCGGTTCGTCGTGCGCCCCGGCGAGAAGATCGCCACCGACGGCGAGGTCGAGGACGGCACGTCAGCGGTCGACGCGTCGATGGTCACGGGCGAGTCCGTGCCCGTCGAGGTCGGTCCGGGCAGCCGCGTCGTCGGCGCCACCGTCAACGCAGGCGGCCGGCTCGTCGTCCGCGCCACGCGGGTCGGTGCCGACACCCAGCTCGCGCAGATGGCCCGGCTCGTCGAGGACGCCCAGAACGGCAAGGCCCAGGTGCAGCGGCTCGCGGACCGGGTGTCCGGGGTGTTCGTGCCCGTCGTCATCGCCCTGGCTGTCGCGACCCTCGGGTTCTGGGTCGGTGCCGGCGGTGGGTGGACCGCCGCCTTCACGGCCGCGGTGGCCGTCCTCATCATCGCCTGCCCCTGTGCCCTCGGGCTGGCGACGCCGACCGCTCTCATGGTCGGCACGGGCCGCGGGGCCCAGCTCGGCATCCTCATCAAGGGACCCGAGGTGCTGGAGTCCACCCGTCGCGTCGACACCGTCGTGCTCGACAAGACGGGGACCGTGACCACCGGACGCATGACGCTCGACGAGGTCGTCCCCGCGGCCGGTGAGGACGCAGCCGAGGTGCTGCGCCTCGCCGGGGCGCTGGAGGACGCCTCCGAGCACCCGGTGGCCCGAGCGGTGGCTGCCGCGGCCCGCGAGGCCCTCGACCAGGCTGGCACGCTGCCCGGCGTCGAGGACTTCGCCAACGAGCAGGGGCTCGGCGTCCGCGGTCAGGTCGAGGGGCGCGTCGTGCTGGTCGGGCGACCCCGGCTGCTGGCCGACTGGTCGGTGACGGTGCCGGACGAGCTCACCGCCGCCATGGCCTCGGCGCAGTCGCGTGGCGCCACGGCCGTGGTCGTCGCCTGGGACGGGCGCGCCCGCGGAGTCGTCACCGTCGCCGACACGGTCAAGGACGGGTCGGCCGAGGCCGTGGCCGAGCTGCGTCGCCTGGGCCTCACCCCGGTGCTGCTCACCGGCGACAACGAGGGCGCTGCCCGTCACGTCGCCGGCCTGGTCGGCATCGACGACGTCCACGCCGAGGTGCTGCCGCAGGACAAGGTCGACGTCGTGAAGGCGTTGCAGGACAGGGGTCGAGTGGTGGCGATGGTCGGGGACGGCGTGAACGACGCCGCCGCGCTGGCGCAGGCCGACCTGGGTCTCGCCATGGGTACCGGCACCGACGTGGCGATCGAGGCCAGCGACCTGACCCTCGTGCGCGGCGACCTGCGGGTGGCCGCCGACGCGATCCGCCTGGCCCGACGGACGCTGTCGACGATCCGCGGCAACCTGTTCTGGGCGTTCGCCTACAACGTCGCCGCGATCCCGCTCGCTGCGGCGGGACTGCTCAGCCCGATGCTCGCGGGCGGCGCGATGGCTCTGTCGTCGGTGTTCGTCGTGACGAACAGCCTGCGGCTGCGCACCTTCCGCTGACCACCCCGCCGCTCAGCGGGGGCAGGCGGCGTGGGCGACGCAGGTGCGCGCCGTCGGCCGCGCCTCCAACCGTCCGGCCGGTATGGCGTCGCCGCACCGCTCGCACACGCCGTACGTCCCGTCGTCGAGGCGGGCCTCCGCGGCAGTGATCTCCCGCAGGTGGGCCACCGCCGATGAGGCGAGCGCGCTGGTCTGGGCGCGCTCGAAGGCGATCGTGGCGCCCTCCGGGTCGTGCTCGTCGTCGGCGTTCGAGTCCTGCGACGCCTCGACGATGAGCGCGACATCTGCCTCGAGGTCGCCGAGCCGCGCCAGGGTGGTGGCCCGGTCGGCGGCGAGCAGCTCGCGGGCGCGGGCGGCCACGGGGTCGGAGGTCATCGCCCCAGCCTAGGAACGTGGTCCGACACCAGCTGTCAGGCGGTGAGGGCGGTGCGGCGGCTCAACGACCAGGCCAGCATCGACAGGCCACCGACCGGGATCTCCATCCCGAACGTGAACGCCCGGTAGAGCAGCACCCCGGCGGCCGACATCGTCGGATCCACCCCGAGGGCCACGAGCACCCCTGCCATGCCGACCTCCACGAGACCGGTTGCGCCCGGCGTGATCACGACCATCGACAGGATCCGCTCGACCGCGAACGCCGCCAGCACCACGGCCGGGCTCACCCACGAGCCGAGCACCCGCAGCGAGAGCCAGAGGAGCACCGCCTGCAGCGCGGCATACGCGATCTTGCCCAAGGCCATCCGCCACCACCCCGAGGCGATCAGCGCCGCGCTGTCGCGGCGGAACGCCGCAGCTCGCGCCGCATACCCCTCGGCCGGGGGGCGCACGAAGCGCACCCGACTGGCGATGCGATCGGCAAGGCGGCCGAGGAAGGTCACCGTCCGGTCATCCCGCGCCAGGAACCAGAGGACGACCACGACCGCGGTGAGCAGGCCGAGCCCGACGTAGGCCGCGGTGCCCACTGCTCCGCCGGCCTCGACCCCGGCGGCGGCGAGCCAGAGGAGCGCGACCCCCGGGAGGGCCAGCTTGAGGGTGGTGTCGAAGAGGTTCGTCACGAGGGCCCAGCGGGCGAAGGCCGGCGAGGCGAAGCCCCAGGAGCGCGCCATCCGCCAGTTCGCGACGGTGCCGGCGGCGCCGCCGAGGGGCAGGAGGTTGGAGACGAAGCTCCCGGTGAGGTTGAGCAGCAGCGCCCGGCGGTGCGACAGGCCGGGCAGCGCGGCGGTGAGGGCCGGGGTGTGCGCCCAGAGTCCGGCGAGCCACACGAGCGTGAGCAGCAGCAGGTGGGCCACCGACAGCGAGGCGAGGGCGTGCGCGATGTCGTCCCACTGGGCACCGGCGACCCTCGGCAGGGCGAGCGCGAGGATGCCGGTCGCCAGGGCACCGGAGACGAGCAGCTTGGCGGCCCTCCTCCCGCCGCGACCGCCCCCCGGCGCGCGGCGGGCGGCCTGGTCCCGCGCGGTCGGACGCCGCAGTGGTGCGGTCGTCGCCGGCGGCGGGAGCAGTCCGAGGTGGAGGGCCATGGCTGGACTCTGGCGGCCGGGAGCGGGGTGACGCATCGGGGCTCGTACCCAGATCGACCCCCACTGTGACCAGTCACCTCAGGGTCGACCCTGAGCAGGCAGGGGGTGGGAGAGCTTCGGCGTCAACCGGGGTCGGCCGGGTCGGCCGGGTCGGCCGGGTCGGCCGAACTAGTGGACGTGGTCGGCCCAGTCCGCAGGCACCGCGCCGGCGGGACCCGGGACGGGCTGGTCGAGCGGGTGGTGCTGGGGGTCGGCGAGCGCGGGGCCGGTGAACCCCGAGCCGGAGCGGAAGTCCCAGAACCAGTCCTCGCCGGGCTCGAACGACCGGATCACGGGGTGGCCGGTGTCCTCGAAGTGGTGGCTCGCGTGCTGGCTGGGCGAGCTGTCGCAGCACCCGATGTGGCCGCAGGCTGCGCACCGGCGCAGGTGCACCCACCAGCCACCAGAGGCCAGGCACTCGACGCAGCCGGTGCCGCTCGGCGTCGCGGCGGCGTCGATCCCGTCGGCGGACGACTCGTCGGGAGTGGGTGCCATGGTCGACCTCCGGGCGGAGAGGGTGAGTCGCGCTCGCGACCCTCCGGTCACGCTACTGCGCCCGCGCGTCCCCGGCAGGGCGATCGGGTCGCGGACGACCTAGCGTGGGGACATGGCGATGTTCAGCGGTCACCCGAAGCCCGATCCGGTCGGCCCCGGGCAGGAGTCCGTCTGGTCCTACCCCCGGCCCCCGCGCGTCGAGCAGTCCTCCGACTCCGTCGAGGTGTGGGTCGGCGGCGAGCGCATCGCCCTGACGACGCGTTCCTGGCGGGTCCTGGAGACCAGCCACCCGCCGACCTACTACCTGCCGCGCGAGGCGTTCGTCGACGGCGCGCTGCGCCCTGCCGACGGTTCGTCGTACTGCGAGTGGAAGGGCATGGCCTCCTACCTCGACCTCGTCGGCGGTGGACGGGTCGCACCCCGCGCCGGCTGGTTCTACGCCGAGCCCACCCGTGGGTTCGAGGTGATCGCGGGTGCCGTCGCCGTGATGCCCGCCGCGGTCGACCGCTGCGTCGTGAACGACGAGGTGGTCCGACCGCAGGAGGGCGGCTTCTACGGCGGCTGGATCACCGACCGCGTCGTCGGCCCGTTCAAGGGGATCCCGGGCAGCTGGGGCTGGTGACCACCCGGGCGTGACCGCGGCCCGGTGACGTCAGTCCGTCGCCGCCCGCAGCCGGTCCAGCTCCGCCTGGGCCGTATGGCGCGCGGCCTCCGCGGCCTTGCGCGCCCGGACCGCGTCGGTCACCGCCTCAAGGGCCCGCTCGTCGGCCTCGCGGGCCTTGGCCAGCTGGCGCTCCACGACGGCGATGCGGTCACGGGTGTCGTCGGCGTGCTCCCTCGCCGAGGCGACGGCCTGTTCTGCCTTGGCGTGAGCCTTCGTCGCGGCCTCGAGCTCGGCCTCGGCATGAGCGAGCTGCTCCTGTGCGGTGGGCCCGGCGTCGTCAGCGGCGTCGGACTCGGTGGCGTCGTCCGTCGGGTCCGTGGCGTCGCCCCGGCGCGGCCCGTCGGCACCGGTGGTGCTGCTCGGGCCGGCGCCCGCTCCGGACGCGGGACCGCCGTCCCGGACCACCGAGAGGATGGAGCCCGACGACGTCCGCACGACCGCCTCAGAGAGGTCGACCTCGCCGAAACCGCTGTAGGACAACGCCCTCGTGAGCTGCCCGGACGTCACCGCGGCCGAGGCGTCCTCGTCCGCGAGCGCCGCGATGACCGTGCCGCGTACGTCGTCCTGCGCCGAGGGCGACAGAGCCCGACCTGCGTCGGCGACCACCGCGGTCGCTGCGGCGACGACCTCGGCCACGACCCGGTCACGTTCGGGGCGCAGCGACGTCAGGGTCGCGGTGTCGAGGCGGCCCTGGGCACCGCGCATCCGGACCCCCAGGGCGACGAGCTCCTCGACGAGGTCCGGCTCCTCACGGGCGAGCAGGTTCACCGCCCACGCAGCCATGCTCGGTTTGCGCAGGGCACCGATCGCCTTCGCCCCGGCGGCGTCGCCGTCGGCCTTCGCCCTGGCGACACGGTCCTTGCGGACCGCCATGAAGTCGGTGGGGCTGGCACCGTAGACCGCGCGCAGCGCCTCTGCGAGGTGGGCAGAGGCCGCCTCGCTGAGGTCGTCGGTCGGGGGCGGGTCGGGCACACGGCGACGCTACGGCATACCCCTGCGCCCCGCGGTGACCGATGACTTCTGGTGGCGGCCCGGGTCAAATGGACAGGAGCGGGCACCCGGCCCGCCCACCGGAGCGAGGAGCCCGTCATGCCCCGTACCTATCCGTGCCTGTGGTTCGACACCGATGCCCAGCCGGCGGCCGAGTTCTACACCTCGCTGTTCCCCAACTCGAGGATCGGCACCATCTCGCACTACCCGGCCGGCTCGGGTGACCGCGAGGGGCAGGTGCTGACGGTGGCGTTCGAGCTGGACGGAGCCCCATACCTCGCGCTGAACGGCGGTCCAGAGTTCACCTTCGACGAGGCCATCTCCATCACGATCGACGTCAAGGACCAGGCCGAGCTCGACCACTACTGGGACGCACTCGTCGCAGACGGCGGCCAGGAGAGCATGTGCGGTTGGCTCAAGGACCGGTTCGGGTTGTCGTGGCAGGTCGTCCCGGAGAACTGGGACGAGATCGCCAGCGGCGACCCGGAGCGGGCCGCCAAGGTGTTCGGCGCCATGATGACGATGAAGCGCCTCGACATCGCCGCCCTCGAGGCGGCGGGCAACAGCTGACCGCCGCCACCCGGCGGGCGGCGGCGGTCGGTGGGACAGGGCTAGGCGACCCGACCGCGGCCGAGCTCGCGGGTGATGCCCTCGACGGTCTCGTCGCCGAGCTTCTCGAAGACCCGCTGCATGAGCGGCTCGGCGAGCTTGGCGATGCCGTTGAAGACGATGTGCGCGTGGTAGGTCACCTTCGACCCGGAGCCGTCCGGCTTCACCGTGATGTCGTCGGTGGAGGTCGCGGTCTTGTTGGTGCCCTTGAGGACCACGTGGTCGGGCTCGAGGGTGGTGAGCACGTAGTCGAGCTCGGTCTCGCGGCCGAGGACCTTGGACGTGTTCTTCCACGTCGACCCGACCTGGACCGGGCCGCTCCCGACGCGCTCGCACTTCACGGTGCCGGGATCCCAGGCGACGGCGTTGGAGAAGTCGCTGAGGTAGGCCACGACTTCCTGGGGAGGGCGGGGGACAGTGAACTCGCGGATGACGTCGACCATGCCTCGACGCTAACCCGGATGAAACCCCGGTGCCCTGTCGAAGCCTCGCGGCTAGCGTGGCGCAGGTGGACCCGGTGTCGCTGAGCTCGTGGATCGGGTGCGACTTCGGGCTGGACGTGGCCCGGGTCGAGCCCGTCGGGCTCGGGGCCGATGCCCGCGCCGACCTCGCGCGGGTCGTGACGGTCGACGGCCGGGAGCATGCCGCCAAGACCAGCTCCGGCCCCCAGCCCGGTCTCGCCGTGGCCGACCTGCTGGCCTCGCGTGGCGTGGTCGGCGTGCCGGGGCCGTTGCGGACCCGCGACGGCGCGCTCACCGCGTCCTGCGGCCCACCCGGTGGTGGCTTGCGGCTCAGCGTCGTGCCTTGGGTCCGGGGCCACCGGGTGCTCGACACCGGTATGGCGCCGCCGGAGTGGGCGCGGCTCGGTGAGCTCCTCGGCAGGCTGCACACCACCCCCTTGACCGAACCGGGGCTGGCGACCGTCCCGCGGGAGGACCACGACCCCACGGCGGTCGTGGCGCAGGCGCGGGCGTTCGCCGACGCCCTTCTCCGGGCCGACCGCGACCACCCCGCCGACCCGGCCGTGGCCGCGGTGTCGGTGCTGTGGGCACAGGAGGGGCCGCGACTGCTCGCAGTGGCCGACCGGGCCCTGCACCTGTCCGACTCCCGGAGGTGGGCGCAGGTGTCGCCGGTGCTGTGCCACGGCGACCCCCACCACGGCAACCTGCTCGTCGACGGTTCCGGCGGGGTCCACCTCATCGACTGGGACGACGCGGTCGTGGCACCACGCGAGGCCGACCTGATGTTCGTGGTCGGAGGCGTCTTCTCCCACGCCACCATCACCGAGGAGCAGGTGCGGTGGTTCTTCGAGGGCTACGCACCGGTCACCGGCGTCACGCTCGAGGACCTCGACGCGGAGGTGCTGGCCTACCTGCGCTGCGTCCGGGCGCTCGTCGACGTGCTGGACCTGGCCGAGACGGCGCTGGCGGCCTCGGACCACGCCCTCGCCGACCGGTGGGAGGCGCTCCGGTACGCGAGCGGCACGCTCGGCTCGGGCGGCCTCGTCGAGCTCGCCCTGTCCTGAGGCGTTGTCGGCTCTGGGAGGATGGGCCGGTGAACCCCGTGGACCCGCTCGCCGACCTCCCTGCCGACTGGTCGACGCGGGTCCCTTCCAGCCAGGACGTCCCGGCGCTGGTGCGCCTCGTCGCCCGGCACCACGAGGCCACCCGGGGCTCGAGCTCGGTCGACGACACCACCGTCGCCCTCGAGGTCGCCGGCCACGCCTCGTGGACGCGCCGGCAGCTGCTCGTGACCGACGGCGGCGGGGAGGCCCGCGCCTGGGTCCGCGTCCACGACCGTGCCGCCGGCCGCACCGTCGTCGACCTCACCGTGGACCCTCAGGTCCCCGAGCGGCACGACGTCGCCGCGGCGCTGTTCGCCTGGTCGGAGGCCACCGCCCTCGACATCGCCGGTCAGCGCGGACTGCCCGGCACGCAGCTCGACTCCGGCCGCCACGTGGGTGACGAGGACCAGGCCCGCTGGCTGGCCGCGGCGGCATACACGAAGGTGCGAACCTGGCTGCAGATGTCACGCCCCGTCGCCGCCGCCGAGGCGGGTGAAGGCGTCTTGTCCGGGCCCAAGCCCGGGGTGACCGTGCGACGCGTGGCGACCCACGAGAACGGCCTCCCCGTCGCCGGCGACCTCCAGACGGTGCACCAGATGCTCGAAGAGTCGTTCGCCGACCACTTCAACTCCTACCGCGAGAGCTTCCCGGAGTTCGTCCAGCGGCTGCGGGAGGACCCCGGCCACCGGTGGGACCACTGGTGGATCGCCGAGGTGGAGACCGACGGGGAGGTGCTTCCCGGCGGGGCGATCGTCAGCTCGGTGCTCGCGCCCGACGGCGACGGCGTGGAGGGCAGCTACATCGACTACATCGGGGTGCACCGCCGCGCGCGTGGCCGTGGTGTCGCGAAGGCGTTGCTGCACACCGTGATCCGCGACGCCGCCGAACGCGGGCGCAACCGCGTCAACCTCGAGGTCGACGCAGACTCCCCCACCGGCGCAGACGGGTTGTACGTGTCCATGGGCTGGGCGACGAGGTACCGGACCGAGTCCTGGCACCGCGACGTGACGCTCGGCTCGGGCGGCGTCAGCCGCTGAGGCCCATCAGCCGCGCACCGTTGTGCCACAACACCTTGCGCAGCCAGTCCTCACCGAGGTCGAGGCGGTGCAAGGCCTCCAGCTGGTGGGCGTAGGGGTACGGGATCTGCGGGAAGTCCGAGCCCAGGACCACCTTGTCTGCCAACCCTGCCAGCCGGGGCAGGTAGTCGTCCGGCAGGGGTGCGAACTGGTTGGTGAAGTCGGTGCCGACCATGGTGGTGTCGAGGTGCACCCGGTCGTGGGCCTCCGCGAGGTCGGCGAACGCGTGGTACTCCGACATCCCCAAATGCGCGATGACGAGCGCCAGGTCGGGGTGGCGCCGCAGCACCTCTGCGACGGCCCCGGGGCCAGTGAACTCCCCTGCCAGTGGGGCAGATCCGGCGTGGAGCACCACGGGCACGCCCGCCTCTGCCAGCACCGCCCAGGCCTCGTCGAGCAGGGGGTCCAGCGGGCTGAACCGACCGACCTGGACGTGCAGCTTGAACAGTCTCGCGCCCGAGCGAAGCGCTGCCCGCACCACGTCGGCCGACCCGGGCTCGGGGAAGAACGTGGCGCTGTGCACGGCATCGGGGATGCGCGCCGCGAACTCGGTGCCCCACTCGTTGAGCCACTGCGCCATCCCAGGCTTGTGGGCGTAGTTCAGCGCCGGGATGCCCCGCAGTCCCAGGGACCGTACCTCGTCGAGGCGGCCGGCCTCGTCCTTGCGGTAGGTGATCGGCCACGCCATGCCGTAGTGCTCCTCGGCGTGGTCGAAGTAGTCCCAGACCTTGCGCAGCATGGGTTCCGGCATGAAGTGCACGTGGATGTCGGCCAGCCCCGGCAGGCCGAGTGCGCGCCAGTAGGCGGGCACGTCCTCGTCACGAGTGGGTGCGATCGGTGTCTCGCTCACGCACCCACCGTACGAGCCGCGGGCGGCAGCAGCGCGGCGTCACCCTCGGACCAGCGACGCGGGTCCGGCCCCCGGGCCTCCAGGAGCCGCAGCTGTCGGGCGCACCACGGCGACACCGCGCGCAGCCCGAACCGCACCTCCTCGCAGACCTCGTTCCACCCGACCCAGGTCGCCTCGTGCACCTCGCTGGGGTCGAGCCGCAGCCGTTCCCCGGGTGCCAGCCACGCGGCATACACGGGGCACAGCTCGTTCTCCACCACGCCATGCATCTCCGCGCGGTAGCGGAAGTCGGGAAGGAGGAGGCGCACGCCCGTGACCTCGACACCGAGCTCGAGCCGCGCGCGGCGGTGCACCGCGTCGGCGAGGTCCTCCCCGGGTGCGGGGTGGCCGCAGACCGAGTTCGTCCAGATGCCGGGGAAGGTCGCCTTGTCGAGGGCGCGACGGGTGAGCAGAAGATGGCCGTCGCTGCCGAAGACGTAGGCGGAGAACGCGAGGTGCAGCGGGGTCCGGTCGGTGTGCACCGTCGCCTTGGGGGCGGTGCCGACGGCCGAGCCGTCCTCGTCGAGCAGCACCACCACCTCTGCGCCGTCCTTCGTGGTGGTGGACGCGGCAGTCGGGTCGAGGCTCATCGCACCCTGCCCAGCTCGTGCACCGCTCCGGCGAAGACCGGGCGCAGCACCTCGGCGGCCGGGACGATCGCCCGGCGCACCCACGCGGGCCGCGTGGCCTGGACGAGCCCCTGGGTGAGCACCGTGTAGCGCCACGTGGCCTGGCGCCAACCTCGTTCGTACGCCTGGGGACGCCCTTCACCGACTGCCGCGACGGCCGCCGTCGCCTGCGCGAGGCCGAGGGCGATCCCTTCACCGGTAAGGGCGTCGACGTAGCCGCTCGCGTCGCCGACCAGCAGGACGCGCCCCGCCACCCGGCGGCGCGTGCGCTGCCGGAGCGGACCGGCGCCGCGCAGGGCACCACCGACTCCGGACGCGCCGTCGAGCCTGGCCATCAGCTCAGGGAACTGCGCGAGCAGCGCGTCGTAGCCGGCGCGGCTGCGGGTGAGGACGGCGACCCCGACGAGGTCGGGGGCCACCGGCGTGACGTACGCCTCGGCCGTCGGGCCCCAGTGGACCTCCACGTGGTCCGACCACGGCGCGATGACGTGGTGGAGCCGCAACCCGTAGCGGGCGTGGCCGCGCGTCGGCGCCTCCAGACCGAGGGCGCGGCGCACCGGGGAGTGCAGCCCGTCGGCGGCGATGACGTATCGCGCCCGCACCGGCGGGCCCGGACGGCGCCCCTGCTCGTGGGTGGCGACCGTGACGCCCTGGTCGTCCTGGGCGAGGTCGGCTGCGGACAGGGGAAGCACCTCGACCCCCGTGGACCCGGCCACCCCGGTGAGTGCGGCGTGCAGGGTCGTGCGACGCACCCCTCTGCCCACCCCGTCGCGGAACTCCGCTCGCGCGCTCCGGCTACCTGCGAGGTAGCAGATTCCCTTGAGCGGCACACCTTCCGGCTCGACGCCGAGGCGGGCCAGGGCAGCGACCGCACCGGGCATCAGCCCTTCGCCGCAGGCCTTGTCGATGGCACCCTCGCGGGGTTCCAGCACGACCGTCGACAGCCCCTGGCGGGCAGCCGTGAGGGCGGTGGCCAGTCCGACCGGCCCGCCGCCGATGACGGCGACGTCGACCACGGTCTGGGCGCTCATGACGACGGCACCGCTGCGTCGAGGTCGGCGAGGGCTCGCTCCTCGGCACGCAGCCGGACGGTGAGCAGCGCCGCGTTGGCGACGGTGAAGACGAGTGCGGTCGCCCAGGCCGTGTGCACCAGCGGCAGGGCGACCCCCTCGAGGACCACGGCCACATAGTTGGGGTGGGAGAAGAACCGGTACGGTCCACCCGTCACGCGACCGGCTCCGGGGACGACGATGACGCGGGTGTTCCACTGGTGCCCGAGCGTGCGGATGCACCACCACCGCAACGCCTGGCAGCCGAGGACGACCACCAGCATCGGCCACCCGAGGGCGGCGTGGAACGGCCGGTCGGCGAGGAGCACCTCGACGACGGCGCCGACGAGCAGCGCGGTGTGCAGCACCACCATGAACGGGTAGTGGCCGAACCCCGTCTCACGACCACCGCGCGCGAACGCCCACGCCGTGTTGCGCTTGGACACCACGAGCTCGGCGAGCCGCTCGAGGCCGACGGCGAGGACGAGGACGACGAAGAGTGCGACGGACACGGTCAGGCCCCCGGCGCGTTCAGCAGGACCATCTCGAGGCAGAACCCCGGACCCATCGCCAGCAGCATCCCGTGGGTGCCGGGGGCCGGCGGCCGGTCGCTGAGGGTGTCGGCCAGGACGTGCAGGACCGACGCGGACGACAGGTTGCCGATCCGGGCCAGGCTGTCCCAGGTCATGCCCAGCGCGTGCCGGTCGACCTCGAGCGCGTCCTGCATGGCTTCGAGCACCTTGGGGCCACCGGGGTGGGCGACCCACCAGCCGATGTCGTCGCGGGTCAGTCCGTGGTCGGCCAGGAACCCGTCCACGTCACCCCGCAGGTTGTCGCGCACCAGGTCGGGGACCTCGACGCCGAGGACGATGCGCAGTCCGCTCGCGCCCACGTCCCACCCCATGGCCCGCTCCGTGTCGGCATACATCCGGCTGCGGGTGGCGAGGACCCGCGGTGGCGCGGGTTGGTCAGGGTCATCACGCCGCTGCCCGAGCGACGGGTGGTCGGCCCCGACCATCACGACGGCGGCGGCTCCGTCGCCGAACAGGCCGCTCGCGACGAGGTTGGCCATCGAGGTGTCGTCACGCTGGACGGTGAGGCTGCACAGCTCGGTCGACACGAGGACGGCGACCTCACCCGGGTGGCCGAGCAGGTAGTCGTGGACCCGCGCGACCCCCGCCGCGCCTGCGACGCAACCGAGCCCGACGAGCGGCACCCGCTTCACGTCGTCACGCAGCCCGATCCGGGCGGCGATGCGCGCCTCGACCGAGGGGACGGCGAGCCCGGTGATCGTCGCGGACACGATGAGGTCGACGTCGCGGACGGTCAGGCCGGCCGCGGCCAGGGCCTCCTCGACCGCCTGCACGCCGAGGTCCACGGCGACGCGGATGAACTCGTCGTTCGAGGCGCCGAAGTCCTTGAGCTCGGGGTACCGGTCCAGCGGCAGGGCAAGGTGCCGGAACTCGACCCCCGCGTTGCCGTGGACCCGTTGCAGCAGAGGCAGATTCGGCTTGTGGGGAGCGAGCACGTCGGCGAAGACCTCGGTGACCTCGCTCTGGGCGTAGCGGTGCTCGGGGAGCGTGCCGCGGACGGAGAGGAGGTGGCTCACCTCCACAGCCTAGGCACGCCGGGCCCCTGCGCGCCTCACTCATGCGCCGGTGGTGGCCGGGCCACCTACGCTGCGGGTATGGGGGACGGGAGGAACCGGGCAGCCGCGGCCGTGGGGCTGCTCGCCGCAGCCCACCCCGCACCGGCGGTCGCCGTCACGGTCCTCACCGCCCTGCTCGCCCTCGCCGCCGGGCACTCGCCGGGGTCGGGCGCCCTGGTCGTGGCCGCCGTAGCCGCCGGGCAGCTCGGGATCGGCTGGTCCAACGACCTCGTCGACGCCGACCGGGACCGCCGGGTCGGGCGTGCCGACAAGCCCGTCGCCACGGGGGCTGTACCCGAGCGCATGGTGCGCCTCGCCACGGCGGTGTCCCTCGCTGCGTGCGTCGCCCTGTCCCTCGCCTGCGGCTGGCGCTCGGCCCTCGTTCACCTCGCGCTGGGGGTGGCGTCCGGGTGGGCCTACAACCTCGGCCTCAAGCGGACTCCCCTGTCCGCGGTCCCGTATGCCGTGGCGTTCGGTGCGCTCCCGGCGGTCGTCAGCTTGGCCCTGCCCTCGCCGTCGTGGCCACCCGCGTGGATGGTCGCCACCGGTGCGGTCCTCGGGGTGGGAGCCCACCTGCTCAACGCCCTGCCCGACCTCACCGACGACGAGGCGACGGGGGTGCGCGGCCTGCCCCAACGGCTCGGTGCGGGCACGGTCCGGGTCGTGGCTCCCCTGGTCCTGCTCGCCGGGTCTGCCGTCGCCGTGCTCGGTCCACCCGGCCCGGTGCCGCTGTCGGCGGCCGTCGCCGGGGGCCTGTGCGTCGCCCTCGCCGCGGTCGCCGTGGGTGGGCGTGGCCGGGTGCCGTTCCTCGCCTCGATCGCCATCGCGCTCGTCGACGTGGTCAGCCTCGTCCTGCGCGCTTGAGGTCGGCGCGCGCCGCAGCGCGAACCCACCCGCGTCGGGCTTTGGCCCGAGACCGGGGCCGACCGGTCAGATCGGTTCGAGCAACCGCTGGAGGAAGGTCTGGGTCCGCGGGTGCTGGGGGTTGGCGATGACGTCCTGGGGCCGTCCCCGTTCGACGATGAGGCCGCCGTCGATGAAGAGCACCTGGTCGGCCACCTGCTGGGCGAACCGCAGCTCGTGGGTCACCACGACCATCGTCCAGCCCTCGGCCGCCAGCGCCTTCATCACGCCGAGCACGTCGCCGACGAGCTCGGGGTCGAGGGCGGAGGTGGGTTCGTCGAAGAGCACGAGGTCGGGGCGCAGGGCGAGCGCGCGGGCGATGCCGACGCGCTGCTGCTGGCCACCCGAGAGCTGGAACGGGAACTTGTCGGCGTGCTCGGACAGGCCCACCTTGTCCAGGAGCTGGCGAGCGCGCTCCGTCGCCTCGGCCTCCGGCTCGTGCTGCACGACGACCGGTCCCTCGGTGACGTTCTCCAGGGCGGTCTTGTGGGGGAACAGGTGGTGCGCCTGGAACACCATGCCGCTGTGCCGGCGCAGCGTCATCAGCTCGGTGCGCTGGGCCTTGGGCAGCCGGCCACGGGCCCCGGGGTTGATGCCGGCGAAGTCGACCGTCGTGTCCCCGATGCGGACGACGCCGCTGTCGGGGACCTCGAGGGCGTTGAGGGCCCGCAGGAGGGTGGTCTTGCCCGAGCCGGACGGACCGATGACGCAGGTCACCGTCCCGGGATCGACGGTGAACGACACGTCCTCGAGGACGACGTGGTCACCGAACGACTTGCGGAGGTTGGTGACCACGACGAGGTGCTCCCCGCTGGAGGGCGCGGGGCGGGAGGGCTCAGGGCTGGAGGGCGCGGGGCTGGGAGTGCTCATGCGGCGACGAACCTGTTCAGTCGGGTCTCGGTGCGGGACTGGACGAAGGACAGCACGAGGCAGATCACCCAGTAGTAGACGGCTGCCATCCCGAACAGCGCGAGGAACTCGAAGCTCGGGGCGGCCGCTGTCCTCGCGGCCTGGAAGAGCTCGTTGACGAGGATGACCGCGGCCAGCGAGGTGTCCTTGACGAGCGAGATCAAGGTGTTGGACAACGGCGGGACGGCGGTGCGGGCCGCCTGCGGCAGGATCACCCGCCGCAGCGTCGTGGTGTAGTCCATGCCGATCGTGGAGGCGGCCTCCCACTGCCCCTTGGGCAGGCTCTCGACGGACGAGCGGACGATCTCGGCGGCATACCCTCCGACGTTGACGCTGAAGGCGATGACCGCCGCGAGGAAGGGCTCGATCTTCACCCCCACCTGGGGCAGGGCGTAGAAGATGAGGAAGAGCTGCACCAGCAGCGGGGTCCCACGGATGAAGGAGATGTAGAGGCGCGCGGCCCCGGAGACCACGGGCTGTCGGGACATCCGCATCAGGCCCACCACGAGCGCGATGACCATGCCGATGGCGAAGCTGATCGCGGTCAGCGGGATCGTGGTGGTGATGGCGGCCCGGGCCATCGGCCACGCGTTGTCCTTCATGATCTGCCAGGTGCTGGTCTGCTTCACCTCGGCGCCGAAGTACTTGGCGTAGATGGTGTCGAGGGTGCCGTCGGCGCGCAGCTCGTCGATGGCCCGGTTGAGCTGCGGGAGGTACCCCGAGTCCTTCTTCGCGGCCAGCACCGACCGGCTGACGTCGTCGGTCTCGGCCACGACCTTGACGCCGGCGTCGGGCTTGGTGGCCAGGTAGTTGCGGATCGCGAGCTTGTCGTTGACGAGGGCGTCGACGCGGCCCTGCTCGAGGTTGTCGATGGCGAGCGCCATGTCGTCGACCGGCACGACCGTCGCACCGGCCCCCTTGGCGACCTCGGCCCAGTTGCTCGTGATGTTCTGCGCCGACCGCTTGCCCTTGAGGTCGGCGATGGTCTTGATCTGCGTCTCGTCCTTGCGGACGACGAGGACACCGGTCGTCTCGACGTACGGGTCGCTGAGGTCGTAGCGGGCGTTGCGTTCGTCGTTGAAGGTGATCTGGTTGGCGACCACGTCGAAGCGCCCGGACTCCAGCGCGGCGAACATCGAGTCGAACGGCGTCTCGACGTACTCCACCTTCACGCCGAGGTTCTCGCCGATCGCGTTCATGACGTCGATGTCGAAGCCGGTCAGGTCGTTCCCCGCGCCACCGTGGTAGCTGAACGGCGGGTACACCCCCTCCGTCCCCACCTTGATCGTCGGTGGCAGCTCAGCGGCCCGGACCTCGCCCAAGGGATCGACCTCCCCACCGGAGCTCGTGCTGTCGGCCGGCACCCCGGCCGATGCACCGGCAGGGGCCGCCGAGGTCGTTGCGCCAGCCGGGGCTGCGGAGGCCGACATCGCCACGACGAGGAGCCCGAGGAGGACCACGAACAGGGCGGAGGCGGCGCGTTTCACCCTGTCACGGTAGCCACACGCAGGAGTAGCGTCGCGCCATGGCGCCCTTCGAGACGGTCGAGGCCTACCTCGCGTCCCTGTCCGACCCGAGCCGCGAGGCCGTGGAGCGGCTGCGGGAGACGGTGCTCGCCGAGCTGCCGGGCGCCGAGCAGCGGATCAGCTACGGCATCCCGGCGTTCTTCGTCGACGGCCGCGTCGCGATGTACGTCGCCGGCTGGAAGAAGCACGTCAGCGTCTACCCCGTCCCCGAGGGCGACGAGGCGTATGCCGCCGCCACCGCCCCCTTCGTCGCCGGCCCGGGCACGCTGAAGTTCCCGCTGTCCGCTCCCCTGCCGCTCGACCTGGTGGCGCGGACGGCCCGCCTGCACCTCAGCCGGATCCGGGGGACGTCACCGTCCAGCGCGTGACCGTCACCTCTGCTCCCTCGACCACGTCCAGCAGGTACGGCGCGGCGAGACCGAGCTCCACGGGTGCGTCTCCGGGGAGGTCGACGGTCAGGGTCTGCGGCGTCTGCTGGTCGGCGGCGTTGCGGTAGCCCCTCCACCAGAGGTCGAACGAGGCCTGCCCGCCGCGGGCCGCCAGCCCGATCCGCCGGTCCGGGACGACGGCGCCGTTGCCCCACCGCTGCGTGGGCGATGAGGTGACTGCCAGGTCGAGGTCGGCGAGGCCCTGAGTGAGGCGGAGGGTGGGGTGACCGCGCACCCAGCACGGGGTCGTCGAGGTATTGGTCGCCACGACCGAGACGGCGGTGCTGCCCATGGCGGAGTCCCAGCCCTGCGCAGCCAGGGACAGGTCGTCGGCCACGCACGCCCGTGACGCCACGACGGTGGGCGTGGGGGTCGAGGTGGGGTCGGGCGGTTCGGTGAACGAGAGGTCGGGGCGCGGGTCGGGGAGGACCGGCGGGACCGCAGCCGCCGCGGAGGGGACGAGGTCGGGGTAGAGGTCGCTGCGTGTCCCTGCGACGAGGTCGCGACCCACCGGCGTCCCGGCGACCAGTCCCGTCGCCAGGATCGCGACCGCCGCGGTCACGACGGCCGGCGCCGCCAGGGCCGAGGACCTGCCGCGCCACCCGTGGGCCAGCAGGTGCTCCGAGGCGACGACCACGGCCGAGCCGACCCCGGCGCCCAGGGCCAGCGCGACAGGCACGAGGACGAACAGGCTGGCGCCGAGGGCGGGTCCGGCCACGGGCGCCAGGGCCACGGCTGCGACGACACCGCCGAGGAGGCCTGTCGCCGCAGCGCTCGCCGAGACCAGCAACGACCCGAGCTCGCCGTCCGGCAGGGGCCGGCGACGTCGCGAGCGGTCGAGCCCCCAGGCGAGCAGGACGAACCAGGTCGTGGCGACGGCGAGGTACACCGCAGTCCCCCCGAACAGCCAGAACAGGGTGGTGAGGACCACCGGGACCACCGAGGCCACACCGGTGCCGAACGCGGTCAGTGCAGAAACGACCAGCGTGGGCCGGGCCTGCGGCGGTCGCACGGGCGTCGGACCGGTGGGCGTCGAGCCGGCCGGAGTGCGATCGGTCGACGTCAGTGCGTCGTGGGTCGGCCGCTGGGCCAGCGCCCGACGCACCCCCGTGGCGACGAGCCCGGCGAGGAGCACGAGGCCGGCTGCGAGGAACCAGCGCCCCAGCTCGCGCTGCGCCAGCAGGTTGGCCCGGTCGTCGCACCGAGCCGGGTCGCGTTCGCACGGGCCGTCGCCGAAGACGGTGACGTACGACCCGTAGCGGTAGGCGACCACGACGAGGCCGACCAGTCCACCGACGACGAGTCCACGGCTGAGCCATCGCCCCCACGACTGCATACGGCGACTCTAACCGGGACGAACCGGTCAGTCGGTGGATCCCTCCCCCTCGCCGGAGCCGGCGATGTTGACCATCCACGGGGTGCCGAAGCGGTCGGTCACCATGCCGAACTCGTCTCCCCACATCTGCTTCTCCAACGGCATCGTCACCGTGCCTCCGTCGGCGAGCTTGTCGAAGTAGCCCCTCAGCTCGGCGTCGTCGTCACCGCTCAGGCTGATCGTGATCGAGGAGCCTGCGGAGTGCTCCATGCCCTCGGGCGCATCGCTGGCCATGAGCGTGAAGCCGGACTCGGTCTCGAGCTGGGCGTGCATGATCTTGTCGGTGTCGGGGCCGGGCGGAGCGCCGAACTCACCGAAGGTGTTCATCGTCAGAGTGCCGCCGAACACGTCCTTGTAGAACTCCATCGCGGGCTTGGCCTGGTCGGCGAAGCCGAGGTACGGGTTGAGCGTCGAAGCCATCTCTGTCTCCCGGGGCTGGGGCGGCGGCCGGCTCTGCGCGACCTGCCGCGGCGGATGATGCCTCGGACGATAGACCCGGCCCCCGACAGCGTCATCAGCCTTTCTGCGCGGCCTCCGGCGGCGCGGCGCGCAGCTTCTCGAGCCGGGCGCGCAGGGAGGCCTCGCGGTGCGCGTTGCCGTGCAGGCCCAGGTAGCGGGTCCCGAACACCGCGAGCAGGGCGTCATCGAGGCGTCGGACGGCACCGGCGGGGTAGCGGTAGCCCATCCGGGCGTTGATCGCCGGGGCGTCGATCGACTGGAGCAGCCCCGCCAGCTCTTCCAGCGAGGTGATGCCCAGCTCGAGCAGCAGACCAGAGATCCAGGCGTAGTGGTCGGTGCGCGACCAGCCCGCATCGGTGAACTGCCCTGCCAGGAAGGCGGTCAGGTCGGCCGCGCTGATCCGGGGGTCGCTGTCGTCGGCGGGCGGTGCGTGGCCCCCTCCCATCGTCGCCTGGAGGCGGTGCCGGATCTCGGAGAACTCCCGGTCGGCGAGCTCGAGCAACCCGGCGGCGAGGGTGAACCGCCGGTCGAGGTCGCTGACGTGCTCCTCGGGGATGGTCCCCTTGTAGCGGATGTCGTGCTCGAACTCGGCCCACGCGTGCTGGAGGATCGTCCGCACCTGCACCGAGGCGCTGTGCCCCTTGAGCGAGTCGTACTGCGCCGGGGCACCCTTGATCCGGTCGATCGCCACGAGGAGGTGCCGACTCGCATACCCGAACCGGCCCTGCCGGGCGGTCTCCTGGCCGAGGTCGCGGTCGTCGAGGACGCTCAGCTGGTCCGACAGCAGGTCGGCGACGGCGGTCACGTCGTCGCGCAGGTAGGTGACGACCCGGACGCCGAGCTGGTCGGTGATCTGCTCGAAGGGGTCGGCGTAGAGCGGCGAGCCGTCAGGGGCGGTGCGGGCAGCCTTGCCCGCGAAGGACGAGACGCTCTTGGCGCGGCCGGTCACCGACACGTAGTTGATGCCCGCGTCGTCGAGCAGCGCGGTGATCATGGCCACGAACCCGTCCGCGGCCTCCTGCACCTCGGCGTGCGCCGCGGCATACCGCTGCACGGCGTCGCGGATGCGCTCCTGGTCCTCGCTCACGGACCCCACCCTGCCGTATGGCGCCCTGCCGCGGGTCGTGCGCCCGCCTCCACTCCCCTCTTCACTCGCCCGTGGCGCCGTCGATCCGCTCGCGGATCAGGTCGGCGTGGCCGCAGTGGCGGGCGTACTCCTCGACGAGGTGCACGAGCAGCTCCCGCAACGAGATCGGCTGCCGCGTCGGGTGGGTGCTCATCACCCCGAGGTCCGGTGCGGCGTCGACGAACGAGCGGGCATGGGCGACCTCACAACGCCAGGCCTCCCACGCCTCGGCGACCACGTCGGCGTCGGGGACCGCACCGTCGAAGTCCGCATCCCGGGCGTCGGCGTCGTACAGGCGCGGGATCTCGTTGCCCTCCATGGTGATCCGGAACCAGATGTGCTCGACCTTCGCCAGGTGGCGCAGGAGACCGAGGAGTGAAAGCGTCGACGGCTCGACCGACCGGGCGGCGAGCTGCTCCGGGGTCAGCCCCTCGCACTTGCGCTCGAAGACTCCCCGGAAATGGTCGAGGTACTCGACGAGGACCTCCCGCTCGGTCGGGGCGGTGGGGGCAGTAGGTGCGGCGGTGTCCGGCTCGGTGGGCATGACGGGGATCTTGTCGTGCCGGGCAGGAATCTGCGAACGGGTTCTGTGGTTGACGCAGCCATGACGACCATCGGATTCATCGGTAGTGGCAACATCGGCAGCACCGTGGCACGACTGGCCCTCGCGGCCGGCCACGAGGTCGTGATGAGCAACAGCCGCGGACCGGAGACGCTCGCCGACCTGGTCACCGAGCTCGGTCCCGGCGCCCGCGCGGCCACCGCAGCGGAGGCAGCTGCGGCCGGCGACCTGGTCGTCGTGACCATCCCCCTCAAGAACTACCGCGACGTCCCCGTCGAGGAGCTGGCGGGCAAGGTCGTGATCGACACCCTCAACTACTACCCGCAGCGCGACGGCGACATCGCCGAGCTGGACGACGAGTCGACCACCACGTCCGAGCTCGTGCAGTCCCATCTCTCGACGTCGAAGGTGGTCAAGGGCTTCAACAACATCTACTTCGAGCACCTGCGAGAGCTGGCGCGCCCGGCCGGTTCGCCCGAGCGGAGTGCGCTGGCGATCGCCGGCGACGACGCGTCCGCGAAGGCGACCGTCACCCGCTTCCTCGACGAGATCGGCTACGACACCCTCGACCTCGGCCCGCTCGCCGAGGGCTGGCGAACCCAGCGCGACACGGCCGCCTACGCCGTGATGTATGCCGCCGACCCGAGCGACTGGTCGAAGGGCCCTGCCCCCGTGGACGCCTCCGCGCTCGCCGACCGTGCCGCGGCGGCGAAGCGGTACCGCGACAGCTGAGCCCCCTGCTGCCGGCCGGCGGCGGCTACCCTCGATGAGCGTGCGCCCCACACTCGTCCTCGCCGCCGCCCTGGCGGCAGCCACCCTCGTGGTCGCCGCCTGCTCGTCGCCGGCCCCGGAACGGGCAGCCCGACCGTCGACCACGTCCGCGACGACGACCCCGTCAACCACCTCGCGACCGCCGACCACCATGTCGACCACCACGTCGGCCACCACTCAGACAGCGAAGCCCAAGCCGTCCACGCCGACGCGGACCGCTGCCCCGACCACCCCGAAGCCGAGCACGCCGACGCGATCGCCCTCCCCGGCTCCGCGGCCGGCGGGGCTCAAGGGAGACACCCGGAACGCCTTGGCGTTCGCGCCGCTGTCGAACCCGGGCGACGTCACCGTCGAGGGCTCGGTCTCGAGCTGGAAGGCGTGGTCGACGTCCAAGGTCCTGGTCGTCGCGGCCTTCCTCGACACCGTCTGCGACGGCGACCCCGGGCAGGCCACGGCCCAGCAGAAGCGCTGGATCACTGCTGCCCTCACCGCGTCCGACGGCGATGCCGTCGTGGCCCTGCGCAACGAGATCCCCGGCAGCCCCGGCGCAGCCATCGACCGGGTGCTGCGCTCCATCGGCGACACCCGCACCGTCGCCCCGGACACCTCCCAGGGCGGGATGCGGTGGACCATCCGCGAGCAGGTGCGCTTCATGGCGGCCCTCGCCAACGGCCGCGTGGTCTCGAAGGCCTCGAGCAGCTACCTGCTGTCGGCGATGCGTCCGATCAGCGCCCACCGCTGGGGGCTGGGCACGATCGGGGCGGGGGCGTTCAAGGGCGGCTGGCTCCGCTCCGACACCGTCACCCGCCAGATGGGGATCTACGACGGGTATGCCGTCGCGATCATCACCGACCACGTCGGTCCCGCGGTGGTCCAGACCGACGGCGACTCCGCCCACGTGCAGCAGATGAACCGTCTCGCCACGATCCTCAAGGCCCGCCTCGCCCGCGGGTAGCGCCGCCGACCGAGGTTTGACCCGCCTCGCCGACCGCGCCTCCCGCGTGGGTCAGGCTTGGGCGAACCAGGCGTCCAGGCCGCCGAGGAGCCGGTCGACGTCGTCGTCGTTCGTGTACGACGCCAACCCGATCCGCAGCGCCCCGCCGTCCCCGAGGCCGAGCGTCCGGGACGCCTCGAGCGCGTAGAAGTTGCTCGCGGGGACGTTGACCCCGCGACCTGCGAGGTACCGGTAGATCGCGGAGCTGTCGTGCCCCTCGAAGTCGACGAGCAGGGTCGGGGTGCGATGGGCTGCGCGGGAGTAGAGCGTCGCACCGGGGAGCTCCACCAGCGCCACCTCGATGCGGGTGCGCAGCTCGAGCTCATGCGCCTCGACCGCAGCCAGCGAGCGCACCAGCCGCTCGCGCCGCGACAGGGCACCTCCGGTGTCGCCGCCACCCTCGGCGGGGACCAGGTCGGCCATGAAGTCGATGGCCGCGGCCGTGCCGGCCATCAGCTCGTAGGGCAGGGTCCCCAGCTCGAACCGCTCGGGCACGGCGTCCGACGACGGCGCCAGCTTGTCGGGGTGCAGCGTCTCGAGGAACGCCGGATCGGCCGCGAGCGCTCCGCAGTGCGGGCCGAAGAACTTGTAGGGCGAGCAGGCCACGACATCGGCGCCCGAGCCGACGAGGTCCACGGTCGCGTGGGCGGCGAGGTGGACGGCGTCGACGAAGAACAGGGCTCCCTGGTCGTGGGCGATGCGGCTGATGGCCGGGAGATCGGGGCGCGTCCCGATGAGGTTGGAGGCCCCCGTCACCGCGACGAGCCGCGTCCGGTCGGTCACGACGTCGGCGAAGGCCTGCGCGTCGAGCTCACCGGTCACCGGGTCGAACTCCGCCCAGCGCACCGTCGCACCGACGGCCTCGGCGGCCAGCACCCACGGCCGGATGTTGGCGTCGTGGTCGAGCCGGCTCACGACGACCTCGTCGCCAGGACCCCAGTCCTTGGCCAGCGTCCGCGACAGGTCGAACGTCAGCGCGGTCATGCTCCGCCCGAACACCACCCCGCCCGGTTCGGCACCCAGGAGATCGGCGAGCGCCGCGCGTCCGGCGAGGACGTTCGCGTCGGAGTTCTGCTCGGCGCGCGTCACGCTCCCGCGGGTGGACATGGGCGCGGTCATCGTCGCCGCCACGGCCTGCGCCACGACGGTCGGGATCTGCGACCCACCGGGCCCGTCGAAGTGCGCCGCGCCACCGTCCAGAGCCGGGAATTGGGCCCGGAGGGCGGCGACGTCGAGGGTGGCGGTGGCAGCTGAAGGTGCGGTCGGCGGCATACCCAGCACTGTGCCATCCCCACCGGGTCGGGACCCGCTCAGACCTCCCACGCGCGCCGGGCGACGGGATCCCACCGCCGCAGGGCGGTGGCCTCCCCCACGAGCTCCGGCACACCACTGCGCTCAGGACCGAGGGCGTCCAGCGCGGCCGCCACCCCGTCGGCCCGTATGCCGCGGGCGAGCGTCACGTGCGGCACCCACCTCCCCGGGACGGTGTGGGGCGAGGGGCCGGTGGCCCCGGCGAGCGCGGCGACGACTCCTGCGTGCAGGTCGAGGAGTGCACGGTCGAGCACGACCAGGCGGGCTAGCACCAGCCGTCGTCCGCCGAACAAGACGGGTGGGCCGAGGCGCACGGGCAGCGGCACGGCCCGGGCGGCGTCTGGCAGCGAACCCTCGTCCTCGGGGAAGCCCTCGGCGGCCAGCACCGAGACGTGCGGGGCGTTCGTCTCGCCGCGGTGGTCGGCCTGGCTGGGCAGTCCGGCGGCCGACAGGGCAGCCCACTCGGCCCGGACCGCGGCATCGGTGGCCGGGTCGAGGAGGAGCTCGACGGACTGCACCCCACCATCCTGTCCGCCCACGTGATCTGCGGCACGCCCACCGCACGGACGACGCCCTGTCACCGGGAGTTCACCCCACTCCGGGAATCACGGGCCACCGGACCGGGTTGGCGTCATTGTTGAACTTTTGACGATCGACTTCGAGGAGATTGCATGTCCAAGGCATTCGAGAACGCCCAGGTCGGCCCGTGGACGCTGCCGCAGCGTTTCGTGATGGCCCCGCTCACCCGCAACCGCGCCGGTGAGGGTGGCGTTCCCACCGACCTCAACGTCGAGTACTACCGCCAGCGCGCCAGCGCCGGCCTCATCGTCACCGAGGGCACCCAGCCGTCCGCTGTCGGCCAGGGCTACCTCGACACCCCCGGCATCCACAGCGACGAGCAGGTCGCCGGCTGGTCCAAGGTGACCGAGGCCGTGCACGCCGAGGGTGGCCGCATCTTCATCCAGCTCATGCACGCCGGTCGCATCGCGCACCCGGACAACAAGAACGGCCTCGAGTCCGTGGCCCCCAGCGCCATCGCCGCCCCCGGGAAGATGGTCACCGCGAACGGCCAGGTCGACCAGCCGGAGCCGCGTGCCCTCGAGACCGACGAGGTCCCCGGGATCGTTGCCGAGTTCGTCCACGCCGCCAAGCAGGCCGTGGCCGCCGGCGCCGACGGTGTCGAGGTCCACTCGGCCAACGGCTACCTGCTGCACCAGTTCCTCGCGCCGAGCAGCAACACCCGCACCGACGGGTACGGCGGCTCCCCCGAGAACCGTGCGCGCCTCTCCATCGAGGTCACCCGCGCCGTCGCCGAGGCCATCGGTGCCGAGCGCGTGGGCATCCGCATCTCCCCCGCCCACAACATCCAAGGCGTTCTCGAGGAGGATGCAGCCGACACCGCGGCGACGTACGACGCGCTCGTCTCGGGCATCGCCGACCTGGGCCTCGCCTACCTGAGCATCCTCGCCGCGCCCGACTCGGACCTCCTCCGCGACCTGCGCAAGCGGTTCGACGGGCCGGTCATGATCAACACCGGGTTCGGCGACGTCACGACGCTGGACTCCGTCGAGGGCCTGCTCGAGCGCGACCTCGGTGACCTCGTCGCCGTGGGCCGCCCGTTCCTGGCCAACCCCGACCTGCCCAAGCGCTGGCGCGAGGGCATCGAGCTCAACGAGCCGAACCCCGACACCTTCTACGGCGGCGGCGCCGAGGGCTACACCGACTACCCGGCCGCCTGACGCAACCGATCCACCTGCCTGACCCCACCGCCTGACCTCCGGCGCCACCGACCCGGCGCCGGACAGGGCCTGCTCTGCCGTCCAGCGAGCTGTGCCCACCGGAGTGCGCCCTGCCCATGAAGCTTCATGGGCAGGGCGCATTTCCATGGGCAGAGCCGGGAGATGAGGCGGCAGGGGTGTGCGGCGCAGTGCCGCTCCCTAGGGTGTCCGGATGGCTCTCGCCCGATTTCAGGACCTCTGCCTCGACGTCTGCGACGAGGACACCCAAGCGGAGTTCTGGGCTGCCGCACTCGGCCTGAGGCGGCGGCCAGGCCCCGGTGACCCCGGGGTGCTGGACGGCCCCACCCCGCGCCACGCGCTGTGGCTCAACACCGTGCCCGAGCCGAGGACGGTCAAGCACCGGGTCCACCTCGACGTCGACACCGAGTCGGTGGAGGCCCTCGAGGCCCTGGGGGCCACCGTCCTGGCACCCGCCACCGACGAGCAGCGCTGGACGGTCATGGTCGATCCCGAGGGCGGCGAGTTCTGCGCCTTCGTCCGTCCGCCGGACCGGCTTCGGGCCTACCGCCTCTACGAGCTCGTGGTGGACTGCGCCGACCCCGGGCCCCTCTGTCGCTGGTGGGGGGACGTCCTCGGCCTGCCCGTCGGTCACGACGTCGAGCACGACTGGTGGTGGATCGAGGCAGGCCCTGAGCAGGCCCTGCCGTTCGAGAGCATGGTGTTCGTCGCGGTCCCCGAACCGAAGACGGCCAAGAACCGCCTGCACTGGGACGTGCAGACCGCTTCCGTGGCCGCGCTCGTCGCGGCCGGGGCCACGGTCATGGGCGAGCAGCCACGGTGGACCGTGCTCGCCGATCCGGAGGGCAACGAGTTCTGCGCCTTCGTCGTCGATGCGTCCGACCAGCCGGTCGCGGACCAGCAGGTCGCGGACTAGCGGGTCGCGGACCAGCGGTTCACGGGCCAGCGGGCGCAGCCGACCACCCCGTGGGCGGGGCGGCCCCACGGGTGTCGGTCGCGAGGAGCCGGACGTAGCGTGGAGGAATGACCCAGACCGAACGCCCCGGCACCCTCGGCGAGCTCGTCGCCACCGGCTACACCCACCGCAGCGTCAAGGCTGAGCTCCGCGAGAACCTGCTGGAGCGGCTGCGGTCCGGTGAGCCGGCTTTCCCGGGAATCGTCGGGTTCGACGACACCGTCCTGCCCGAGCTCGAGAGCGCCCTGCTCGCCGGCCACGACCTGGTCCTGCTCGGCGAGCGCGGCCAGGGCAAGACCCGCCTCATGCGAACCCTCGGCCAGCTCCTCGACGAGTGGGCCCCCGAGGTCGCGGGCTGCGAGATCCACGACGACCCGACCGTCCCGGTCTGCACCCGCTGCCTGAACCTCAAGGCCGACCTCGGCGACGACCTGCCCGTCGTCTGGCGCCACCGCGACGAGCGCTACACCGAGAAGCTGGCCACGCCCGACACCAGCGTCGGCGACCTCGTCGGCGACGTCGACCCGGTCAAGGTCGCCCAGGGACGCACCCTCGGCGACCCCGAGACCGTCCACTACGGCCTCGTCCCCCGCGCCAACCGCGGCATCTTTGGCCTCAACGAGCTCCCCGACCTCGCCGAGCGCATCCAGGTGGCGATGTTCAACGTGCTCGAGGAGCGCGACATCCAGATCCGCGGGTACTCCCTGCGCCTGCCGCTCGACCTGCTCCTCGTCGCGACGGCCAACCCCGAGGACTACACCAACCGCGGCCGCATCATCACCCCACTCAAGGACCGCTTCGGCGCCGAGATCCGCACGCACTACCAGGAGGAGGTCTCCGACGAGGTCCGCCTGATCCAGCAGGAGGCCGAGACGGTGGCCGACGTGCCGGAGCACCTGGTCGAGGTGCTGGCGCGGTTCACCCGGGGCCTGCGCGAGTCCTCCGCCGTGGACCAGCGCTCCGGCGTCTCGGCGCGCTTCTCGATCGCGGCTGCCGAGAGCGTGAGCGCCTCGGCCCTGCGCCGGGCCGCCCGCGCCGGTGAGGCCGACGCCGTGGCCCGCATCTGCGACGTCCCCACCGTCGTCCCGACGCTGCTCGGCAAGGTGGAGTTCGAGATGGGCGAGGAGGGCCGTGAGCGTGACGTCCTCGACCACCTGCTGCGCCTCGCGACCGCCGAGACCTTCCGCGCACGACTGCAGGGCCTGGACCTGTCCGGCTTCACCGAGCGGTTCGCCGAGGGTGAGGTCGTCGAGACCGGCGAGCTCGTCCCCGCCGCCGACCTGCTCGCCCAGATCGGCACCACCCCCGGCCTGTCCAAGGTGCTCGACCGACTGGGCCACGGTGACGACGCCGGCCCGGGCCAGGTGGCTGCGGCCGTCGAGTTCGTCCTCGAGGGCCTGCACCTCACCCGTCGCCTCGACAAGGACACCGTGGCCGGCCGCACGGTCTACGGAGCCTGACCGTGCCCTCCTCCGGTGGACACCGACGCGGGGACGGCGGTCGTATGGGGCGAGGCCCCGGCTCCGGAGCCGGTCACCACGGCGACCGGTTCCGCTACGGCCCGTGGCAGGGGGGCGCCGATCCGCTGGCCCCGCCGTTCGACGTGCGGGAGGCGCTCGACGAGATCGGTCGGGACGTCCTCGCGGGCGGCTCGGCCCGGGAGGCTCTGCGCGACCTGCTGAGGCGGGGGATGGACGGGCGACGCGGGCTCGACGAGCTCGCCGACCGCATACGACGTGCTCGGGACGCGGCCCGGCGCAAGGGTGACCTCTCGGGCACCCTCGACCAGGTGCGGGCGGCCCTCGACCAGGCCCTCGCCGCCGAGCGGGACACGCTCGCCGGGGAGGACACCGACGACGCACGCCTCGCGGAGATGGACCTCGCCACCCTGCCCGACGACGCCGCCGGACAGGTGCGGGCGCTGGCCTCCCACGAGTGGCACTCCCCCGAGGCCAAGGCGATCTACGACTCCATCGCGCAGATGCTCCAGCGCGAGGTGATGGACGCGCAGTTCGCCGGGATGGCGCAGGCCCTGTCGAACCCCGACCCCGAGGCGATGGCCGCCGTCCGCGACATGCTCGCCGACCTCAACCGGCTGCTCGCCTCGCACGCCCAGGGCGAGGACACGACCGATGCCTTCCGGGCCTTCATGGACAAGCACGGGGGGCTGTTCCCCGAGGACCCGCAGGACGTCGACGAGCTGATCGACGCCCTCGCCCGGCGGCAGGCCGCGGCGGCCCGGATGATGGCGTCCCTGTCGCCCGAGCAGCGCGAACAGCTCGGCCAGCTCATGAGCGACGCCCTCGCGGATGCCGACCTGGCGTCGGAGATGGCCCAGCTGAACGACAACCTCCGGGCCCTGCGACCCGGACTCGACCGGGGCAGCCCCGTCGGGATGCGGCCCGGTGGTGAGCCGATGGGCTACAGCGCGGCGGTCGAGGCCGTCGCCGAGCTGGCCGACCTCGAGTCGCTGATGGAGCAGGTCGGCCAGAGCTACGGCGGGTCGAGCCTCGACGACATCGACGTCGAACGCCTCGAGCAGCACCTGGGCGCCGACGCCGCCCGCGACCTGGAGGCGTTGCGCCAGCTGGAGCGCGAGCTCGAGCGCCAGGGCTACGTCAGCCAGGGCGACGACGGACTGCGCCTCACCCCACGCGCGGTCCGGCGCCTCGGCGAGACGGCGCTGAAGAAGGTGTTCGAGGGCCTGTCCGCCGATGGTCACGGCGACCACGACGACCGCCGGACGGGTCACGCCGACGAGCCGACCGGCCTGACACGGCCGTGGGATTTCGGTGACGAGCAGCCCCTCGACGTGCCCCGCACCGTGTCGAACGCCCTGCGCCGCACCGGTATCCAGCCCGGTCAGGTGAGCCTGGACGTGGCCGACTTCGAGGTGGTGGAGACCGAGCGGCGCACCACCGCGGCGGTCGCGCTGTGCGTCGACATGTCCTTCTCCATGGTCAACGAGGGCCGCTGGGGACCGATGAAGCAGACGGCGCTCGCCCTGTCGCACCTCGTGCAGACGCGGTTCCGGCAGGACGCGCTGCAGATCATCGGGTTCAACATCGCCGCCAAGCGGCTCACCCCGGTGCAGCTCGCCGACGCCGAGCCCGAGTGGGTGCAGGGGACCAACCTCCAGCACGCGCTCATGCTGGCCTCCCGCCACCTGCGCCGCCACCCCCAGGCGCAGCCGGTGGTCCTGGTCGTCACCGACGGTGAGCCGACGGCGCACCTCGGGGACGGCGGCATACCGGAGTTCCAGTGGCCGACGACGAACGCGACCCTGCGGGCGACGGTCGCCCAGGTCGACGAGCTGCGGAGGTCCGGGGCCGCGCTCAACGTGTTCATGCTCGGCGAGGACCCGGGGCTGGCGAGGTTCGTCGACGCGATCGCGAGGCGGGCCGGCGGTCGGGTGTTCACCCCGAGCGTCGACCGGCTCGGCGAGTACGTCGTGAGCGACTACCTCCAGGCCCGCAAGGGTCGCCGCGCCGCCGGCTGACGCGACCGGAGTGCGGCGACCGCGTGACGCCGCGGGGCGCGGCGGGACCGAACCGGTCAGTCGCCGACGAGGACGACGTGCAGGCGGCGCGGGCCGTGGACGCCCTCGACCCGGGACAGCTCGATGTCGCTGGTCGCCGAGGGACCACTGACCCAGGTCTGCGGCCGACGGGGGTCGAGGCGGGCCAGGGCGTCACCGACGTCGGACACGACCTGGCGTTCGTCGACGATGCACACGTGCAGGTCGGGCAGGAGCGTGACGGATCGTCGCCCCTGGCCGCGGCCGTGGTCGAGCACGACGGTGCCGGTGACGGCGATCCCGATGCTGGCGCGGGTCACCACGGCCTCGATGCCGTCGAGCTGGGCCGCGGTGAGGTCGTCGTCCAATGTGGCGCCGGGGAGCTCGAGGTCCAGACCGGGCGGCACGACGACCCCGTGTGCGTCCGCGACGATGGACGACACCACCTCGGCGAGCTCGGCCGCGCCGCAGCGGGTCACCTCGGCGCGGTAGTCCGCCACCCGTCCGGCGAACAGCGCGACGACCTCCTCGCCGGGGGCCTGATCGGGGCCCGGGACGGACGGGACGGGCGGCGGCGACGCCACGGGTGCCGGGGAGGACGCGGCCGGGTGCAGGGCGGACCGGACGGCGGCCAGCACCTCCTCGCGGGCGCTCACGAGGCACCGCCGTCGCGACCGGTCCGACGCCACCACGCCCGGAACGACTCCCGCGGGGGGACGGGGAGGTCCCTGGCGCGGGTCCAGTGGGAGCCCGGCCAGGGCAGGCGGGTGATGACCGGTCGCGTCGTGCCCGCACGGGACCCGCGCCACAGACCCGCCGCGGCACCGAGCAGCCTTTCGCCGAGACCCAGCCGAGCCGCGCTGCCCAGGCCCCAGGCTGCTGCCTTCATCGCCACCGCCTCGGCCTTCGGAAGACCGTCGCCCCGGTGGGCGTCGACGACCTTGCCCCGCAGGTGGACCAAGATGCCGGGGATGTCGATGGCGACCGGGCACACGTCCCCGCAGGCACCACAGAGCGTCGACGCGTAGGGCAGCGCATCCGTCGCCGGGTCCTGCCCGACCCCCTTGAGCAGCGGGTTGAGGATGGCCCCGATCGGGCCCGGGTAGACCGAGCCGTAGGTGTGGCCGCCGACGCGTTCGTAGACGGGGCAGACGTTGAGGCAGGCCGAGCAGCGGATGCAGCGCAGCGCCTGGCGCGCGAAGTCGTCGGCCAACGCCTTGGTGCGACCGTTGTCGAGCAGGACGACGTGCACCTCCTGCGGTCCGTCGCCGGGTGCGACGCCCGACCAGGTGGAGGTGTACGGGTTCATCCGCTCCCCGGTCGAGGACCGTGGCAGCAGGGTGAGGAACGACTCGAGGTCGGACCAGGTCGGCACGACCTTCTCGATCCCGACGACCGACACCAGCACCTCGGGCAGGGTCAGGCACATCCGGCCGTTGCCCTCGGACTCGACCACGACCAGGGTCCCGGTGTCGGCGACGGCGAAGTTCGCCCCCGACACGGCCATGCGGGTCGAGAGGAACTTCTCGCGCAGGTGCAGCCGGGCCGCCCCTGCCAGCACCGCGGGGTCGTCGGTCAGCCCGTCGGGCGCGGCGCGTCCAACGGCCCCCATCCGGTCCCGGAAGATGTCGCGGATCTCGGTGCGGTTGCGGTGGATCGCAGGGACGAGGATGTGGCTGGGCAGGTCGTCACCGAGCTGCACGATGAGCTCGGCGAGGTCGGTCTCCCACGCCGAGATCCCTTGTTCGGCAAGGGTTTCGTTCAGCTGGATCTCCTGGGTGGCCATCGACTTCACCTTGACGACATCCCGGATGCCGTGGGCTCGGGCCACATCGGCCACGACCCGGCAGGCGTCGGCGGCGTCCCGGGCCCAGTGCACCGTCGCCCCCCGTGCGGTCAGTGACGCCTCGAGGGTGAGCAGGTGCTCGTCGAGGTGGGCCAGCGTCTCGTCCTTGGTGCGAGCAGCCCGCTGACGCAGGCCTTCCCAGTCCTCGAGCTCGTCGATGACGGCGGCGCGCTTGGCCCTGATGGTGCCTGTCGCGTGGGCGAGGTTGCGGCGCAGCTGCGCGTCGCCCAGGGCGGCACGCGCCGCCGTCGGGAACGGCGGCATACCGAGGAACGTCGTGGGGCCCGTCACCGCGCTCACCGGGCCACCGAGGTTGTGCCATCGGCGGCGTCGAGGCCATCAGCGCCCTCGTCCGGGGTGTGCGCGAGCACCTCCGCGAGGTGCATCGTGCGGATTCCGGCGTGCCCGCGTGAGAGCAGCCCCCCGACGTGCATGAGGCACGAGCTGTCGCTCGTGACGAGGACCTCGGCACCGGTGGACCTCACGTGGGCCGCCTTGTCGGCGCCCATCGCCACGGACGTGTCGGCGTTCTTGACCGCGAAGGTCCCCCCGAAGCCGCAGCACTCCTCGGCCCTCGGCAGCGGCACGAGGTCGATCCCGCCCACGGCAGAGAGCAACCGGGTCGGGCGGTCACCCACCCGGAGCATGCGCAGGGAGTGGCACGTCGGGTGGTAGGTCACCCGGTGCGGGAACCACGCACCGACGTCGACGACGCCGAGCACGTCGACGAGGAACTCGCTCAGCTCCAGCACCCTCGGCGAGGTCTGCCGGACGGCATCGGCCAGCGCGGCATCACCGGACCGGGCCGCCACCAGCCCGTGCTGGTGGCGGACCGACCCCGCACACGACCCCGACGGGACGACCACGTGGTCGAACCCCTCGAAGGCAGAGACGAAGGTGCGCACCAGGGGGACGGCCTCGTCGAGGTACCCCGTGTTGACCATGGGTTGGCCGCAGCAGGTCTGCGCCTGCGGCACCTCGACGGTGACCCCCAGCCGACGCAGCAGCCGAACCGTGGCCTTGACCGCCTCGGGGAACATCGCGTCGCCGATGCACGTCGACATGACCGCTACACGCATGGCGCCACCACCGGGTCGCTCGGTTCCACGCAGCTCGGACCCACAGGGCTCGGACCCACGCGGCTCAGGCCCACGCGGCGCCGCCGGGGTAGGCAAACCGCTCGCGGGAGGCGTCGTGCATCCGCGCGGAGAACCCCGGTGCCGTCGGCGTGACGTACCGGCCGGCGCGGACCACGGCAGGCTCCACGAAGTGCTCGTGCAGGTGGTCGACGAACTCGACGACGCGGTCGTCCATCGACCCGCTCACCGAGACGTAGTCGAACATCGACAGGTGCTGCACGAGCTCGCACAGGCCCACGCCACCGGCGTGCGGGCACACGGGCACGCCGAACTGCTTGGCCAGCAACAAGATCGCGATGTTCTCGTTGACACCGGCCACGCGCGCGGAGTCGAGCTGCAGGACATCGATCGCACCTGCCTGGAGCAGCTGCTTGAAGATCACCCGGTTCTGCGCGTGCTCGCCCGTCGCGACCTTGACCGGCGAAACCCGGCGGCGGATGGCGGCGTGGGCCAGGACGTCGTCCGGGCTGGTCGGCTCCTCGATCCAGTAGGGGTCGTAGGGGGCGAGCATCTTCACGGCACCGACGGCGTCCTCGACGTCCCAGCGCTGGTTGGCATCGATGGCGATCCGGATGTCGGGGCCGACTGCTTCACGGGCGAGCTTCATCCGCCGGGCGTCGTCCTCGGCGTCGGCGCCGACCTTGAGCTTGATCTGGGTGTAGCCGTCGGCCACCGCCTCACGGGCGAGCCGGACCATCTTCTCGTCGCTGTAGCCCAGCCACCCGGGCGAGGTCGTGTACGCCGGGTAGCCGGCCGTTCGCAGGTGGTCTGCGCGCTCGCGCCGGGTCGGCTCGGCCGCGCGCAGGATGTCCAGCGCCTGTTCGCGGTCGAGGGCGTCGGTGAGGTAGCGGAAGTCCACCTGGTCGACCAGCTCCTCCGGGCTGAGGAACGCGAGGTACTCCCACAGCGGAAGCCCGGCCACCCGGGACTGACGGTCCCAGAGGGCGTTCAGGACAGCCCCGATCGCCATGTGCATGACGCCCTTCTCCGGCCCGAGCCAGCGCAGCTGGCTGTCGTGCAGGAGCGCCCGGGCGGTCTCGGCCAGGTCGTGCGGCGTCCCGACGTTGCGACCGACGAGCAGCTGCTCGACGGCCTGCAGGGCCGTCACGACGACCTCGTTGCCGCGGCCGATGGTGAAGACGAAGCCGTCGCCCTCCGAGTCGTCGTCGCAGCTGAGGCGCACGTAGGCGGCCGAGTAGTCGGGATCGGGGTTCATGGCGTCGGAGCCGTCCAGCTCGCGCGAGGTGGGGAACCGGATGTCACTGACGGTGATCGAGCTGACGATGCTCACAGCACTCCTTCGACGATCTTTTCTGCCTCTGGCCACACGGCCTCGGGGACGGGGGTGGACAGCCACCGGGCCGAGGAGCGCACGTGCTCCGGCTTCGCCTGCCCGGTGACGACCGCCGCGACGGCGGGGTGCTGCAGGGGGAACGTGAGGGCGAGGTGCGGCAGGACGGTGCCGTGGTCGCGGGCCAGGTCGGCGAGCTCGCGGGCCGCGGCCAGCAGCCGGGGATCGGGCGCCTCGTAGTTGAAGTGGGTGTCGGCTGCGGGGTCCGGCCGCGACAGCAGCCCGGAGTTGAACGGTGCGGCGGCCAGCACGGACACGCCGCGTCGCTCGCACTCGGCGAGCAACGGCTCCCCGGTGCGGTCCAGCAGGGTCCAGCGCCCGGCGAGCATGACGACGTCGAGGTCGCTCTCCCGGACGAAGCGCAGCGGCGCCTCCCACTGGTTCATCCCGACACCGATCGCGCCCACGACGCCTTCGTCGCGCAGGCGCACCAGCTCGGGCAGGGCCTCGGCGAGCACCTGCTCCACGTGGTCGTCCGGGTCGTGGACCAGGGCGATGTCGATGCGGTCGGTGCCGAGCCGCTCCAAGCTCTCCTCGATGCTGCGGCGGACGCCGTCGGCCGAGTAGTCCAGCAGGCGGGTCAGGTCGTCGGGGGTGTCGAAGCCCCACGCGAGGTCGTTGCCGACCGGGTTCTCGTTGGGGACCAGCAGGCGCCCCACCTTGGTCGAGAGCACGAGCTCGTCCCGCGGGCGGTCGGCCAGTGCCGCACCCAGGCGACGCTCCGACAGGCCGACGCCGTAGTGCGGAGCCGTGTCGAAGTAGCGGACCCCCTCCTCCCATGCGGTGTCGACGGTCGCCCGCGCCGTGGACTCCTCGACGGGCCGGTAGAGGTTGCCGATGCTCGCCGCCCCGAACCCCATGGTCGTGACGTGCAGGTCCGTGCGACCGACACGACGGGCAGGTATGGCGCCGTGCTCCGCCTCGGGCCCGGTCACCGTGGTGCCGGGCCGGGTCTGGCCGTCAGTCATGGTGGAAGACCTCCTCCATCGGGGCCCACTGGCTCTCGGGACAGGTGTCCCACCGCTGCTGGCACGGGTCGGTCAGCGCCCACCACTCCTGCGTCCGCGGGTCCGCGGCGATGGCAGCGACATCGGCGTCGTGGTCCTCCCCCTCGTGCTCGTAGTACGAGAAGAGCAGCCCGTCGCGCAGGAAGATCGAGAAGTTGTGGATGTTGCTGCGCGAGAGGCGGTCGAGCACCTCGGGCCACGCCGCCGCGTGCAGGCGGCGGTACTCGGCCTCCTTCTCGGGTCGCAGCCGGACCACGGAGCCGTAGCGCTTCACGACGACGGGGTCTCGCGCGGACGCAGGCGCAGGCGGTCCATCCCGCCGTCGACGGCCAGGTGGGTGCCCGTCGTGGAGGCGGACAACGGCGACGCGAGGTGGGCGACCGCGTGCGCGACCTCGTCGGCCGAGACGAGTCGGCCGTGCGGCTGACGGGCCTCGAGCGCTGCCCGCTCGGCGGCGGGGTCGTCGGCCTGGGCGAGCAGCCGCTGGACCCAAGGGGTGTCCGCGGTCCCGGGGGTCACGGCCGTGACCCGGATGCCCTCGTGCAGGTGGTCCGCCGCCATCGCCATCGTGAGCGCGAGCAGCGCCCCCTTGCTCGCGGAGTACACCGCGCGGGCCGGCAGCCCGGCCGTCGAGGCGATGGAGCAGGTGTTGACGATCGCGGCGTGCTCGGACTCGCGCAGGGCGGGCAGCGCGGCGCGGCTCACCCGGGCCGGCCCGACGACGTTGACGTCGAGCACCCGGTGCCACTCCTCGTCGGTCGCGTCGGCCACCGTCCCGACGGCACCGGCACCCGCGTTGTTGACCAGCACGTCGAGGCCGCCGAACTGCGCGACCGCCGACTCGACGGCCGAGCGCACGGAGGCGTCGTCGGTGACGTCCGCGACGACGCAGACGAAGTCGTCGGCCAGGTCCGCCTCGACCCGGTCGAGGATGGCGACCCTCGCGCCGCGCGCGGCGAGCGTCCGAGCCACCGCCAGGCCGATGCCCGAGGCCCCGCCGGTCACGAGCGCCTTGATCCCGTCGAACTCCTGCATGGTCATGCCTTCCCGAAGGTCTGTCGTTGGCGCCCGAGTCCGTCGACCTCGACCTCGACGACGTCGCCGGGCGCGAGGTAGGGGGTGCCCGGGACGCCGAGGGCGACGCCCGCCGGGGTGCCGGTGTTGATGACGTCCCCGGGGTACAGGGTCATGAACTGCGAGAGGTAGTGGACGACCTCGAGCACCGGGAAGACCATGTTCGCGGTGTTGCCGTCCTGCTTGAGCTCGCCGTTGACCCAGAGCCTCAGTCCGAGGTCCTGCACGTCCGGCACGTCGTCGGCCGTGACGACCCACGGGCCGAACGGGTTGAAGGTCGCGCAGTTCTTGCCCTTGTCCCACTGGCCGCCGCGCTCGAGCTGGAACTCCCGCTCGGACACGTCGTGGCTGATCGCGTACCCCGCGATGTGCGCGGCGGCGTCCTGCGGGGAGGAGAGGTACGCCGCCTCGGTCCCGATGACGACCGCGAGCTCGACCTCCCAGTCAGTGCGGGTGCTCCCCCGGGGGACGAGGACCTCGTCGTCGGGTCCCACGACCGTGTCGGGGGCCTTCATGAACAGCACCGGCTCGGTGGGCACGGTGGCACCGGTCTCCGCCGCGTGGTCGCGGTAGTTCAGCCCGATGCACACGATCTTGCCGATGCGTCCCAGCGGTGGGCCGAACCGGCCCGCCTCGACCTGCGGGAGGTCTCCTGCCGCAAGGGCAGCCGCGACCTCCTCCAGGGGGCCGGGTCCGATGGTGGTCCCGTCGAGGTCGTCCACCACCCCCGACAGGTCACGCCAGGAGCCGTCGGCGGCCTGGACGGCGGGCCGTTCGGCCCCGACGGGGCCGATGCGGGCGAGTCTCATGTTGGGTCCTCTCGGGTCAGGCGGCCGGGGGCTCGCCGTGATCGGGCTCGCCATGGACCAGCCGGATGATGCGGCTGCTCATGGCGGAGTAGTGGTGGGTGTTGTCGATCTCGCCGACGACGTGGTGCTCGTGCATGACGAGCACCCGGTCGGCGAGCGCGACCATCTCGGGCAGGTCGGAGCTGATGAGCAGGATCGCCAGCCCCCGCTCGGCCAGCTCGGCGATGAGCTCGTGGAAGGCGGCCTTGGTGCGCACGTCGATGCCCACGGTCGGCTCGTCGATCACCAGGACCGAGCAGTCGGCGGCCAGCCACTTGGCGAGGCTGATCTTCTGCTGGTTGCCGCCGGACAGCTGGCCGGCGAGCTGGCGCGGGCCCGACAGCCGGATCCCGAGCCGCTCGACGTAGGTGTCGAGGACCGAGTCCTCGCTGCGGTCCCTGACCACCCCGAACCGGGCGAGCCGGTCCCAGACGGTCACGGCGACGTTGCGGCTCAGCGTCTGCTCGAGGAAGACGCCCTCCTCCTTGCGGTTCTCGGTGACGTAGCCGATCCGGTGGCGGCGCAGCGCCTCTCCGACCGAGGTGATCGTCACCGGGCGGCCGTCGACGAGGACGGTGCCGCCGGTCACGGTGGCCAGTCCGAGCAGCGCCCGCACCAGCTCGCTGCGCCCGGCGCCGACGAGCCCGTACAGGCCGACGATCTCCCCGGGGTGGACCGCGAGCGAGATGTCGCGGTGGCCGATGTCCGTCGAGACCCCCTGCAGCTCCAGCGCCGGGGTCACCGTGCGGTCGACCGTGCGGGACGCCAGCTCGAGCTCGGCGTGGGCGCGGCCGACCATGAGGTCGACGACCTCGCTGCGGGTCAGCCCGGCCATCGGCACCGACTCGGCGACGCTGCGCCCGTCGCGCAGGACGGTGACGGTGTCTGCGACCGCGAAGACCTCCTCGAGCTTGTGGCTCACCAGGACCACGGTCCGGCCCTGGTCCCGGAGGCGACGCACGACGGCATACAGGCGATCGGCCTCGTCCCCGGTGAGCGAGGCGGTCGGCTCGTCGAGGAGCAGCAGCCGGCTGTCGGTGGCGAGGGCCTTGGCGATCTCGACGAGCTGCATGTGCGCGACGGACAGCTCCGCGACGGGGCGGTCGAGCTCGAGGTCGATGTCGAGCTGTTCGAGGCACCGTCGGGCCAGCGTGCGCACCGCCCCCCGGTCGACCACGCCGAACCGGGACGGGATGGCCTGCAGCGCGATGTTCTCCGCGACGGAGAACGCCGGGACGAGGTTGCGCTCCTGGTGCACCACACCGATCCCCGCGGCCTGGGCCTCCGACGGGCCGGAGAAGTCGACCTCGTGCGTGGGCTCGGCGTCGCCGTCATCGAGCAGGATCCGGCCGCCGTCGGCACGGTGCACCCCGGTGAGGACCTTGATGAGGGTGCTCTTGCCCGCGCCGTTCTCCCCGAGCAGGGCGTGCACCGTCCCCGGCCGCAGGTCGAGGTTGACGCCGTCGAGGGCACGGACCCCCGGGAAGACCTTGGCCAGGTTGCTGCAGACGAGCCTCATGACGTCTCCTTCCCACGCTTCTGGCTGACCAGGACGGCCCCGAGCACGACGGCACCGACGACGAGGTCCACCCACCGCGGGTTGATGTTGTACTGCGCCTGGGCGACGTCCACGAGGCGCACGATGAAGGCGGCGAGGCAGGTGCCCACGACGCTGACGACACCACCGGTCAGGGCGACACCACCGATGATCGGTGCCGCGAAGCTGGGGAGCAGCAGGTCGTCGCCGATGCTGGCGTTGACGCTCCCGGACAGGGCCACGACCAGGAGGGCCGCGACACCGGCGAGCAGCCCGGAGAGGGTGTGCGCGATGACGACGCTGCGGTCGTTGGAGATGCCGGAGAGCCGCGTGGCCAACGGGTTCCCGCCGCTGGCGAGCAGCTGGCGGCCCCACACCGTCCGGGCGAAGAAGAACCAGGTGGCCACCGCGGTGGCGACGGCGGCGAGGAAGACCACGGGCAGCCCGAGGACGTTCGCACGACCGAAGCGGACGAGCCCGTCCGAGTAGTCCTGGTAGGTCCCGGTGCCGTGGATGCCGTAGCGCAGTCCGGCGACGATCGTCATGGTCGCCAAGGTGACGATGAACCCGTTGATGCGGGTGGCCACGACGAGCACACCGTTGGCCAGGCCGACGACCGCGCCCACGACCAGGGCTGCCGGCAGCGCCAGCCACGGGGACAGGCCGGCGTCCGCCATGAGGCCGGCACCGACCATGGCGCACAACCCGGTCAGGACACCGACGGACAGGTTCATCTGACCGACCGCGAGGACGACCATCTGCGAGAGGCCGATGACGATGGGCACGGCGAGGTACTGCAGGACGGCCTGGAGGGTGCCGGCCTCGAGAAGGTTGCCGCCGGTGGTGGCCGCCAGGACCACGAAGGCCAGGACCGACAGCCCGGCGAGGACGATCTCGGTGCGGTGCAACGAGGTCCGCACCTTGGCCTGCGGACGGGTGGCGCTGGTGAGGGTGGTCATGCGCGGATCCCCTTGCGTTCGGCGAGGACGTGGCGGACCCGGTCGAGCGACAGGGCCACGAGGAGCACCACCCCGATGAAGATCTGGAGCTTGTCCGCCTCGAACTGCAAGAGGTTCAGCCCCTTCTGGATCACCGAGGTGAGCGTGGCGCCGAGGGCGGTGCCGATGACGCTCACCGCACCACCGGCCAGCAGCGTCCCGCCGAGGACCGGGGCCAGGAACGACGGGAGGAGGAAGGACTCGCCGATGTTGGCCGAGAACGCCCCGTTGTTGATCGCGAGGAGGAAACCGGCCAGTCCGGCGAGCAGGCCGGACAGGGCGTGGGCCGAGATGACCCGGCGGGTGACCGGGATCCCACTCAGGCGGGCGGCGCGCAGGCTGGACCCGGTCATGAGGACCTCGCGGCCCTGCCGCGTGAAGCGGAAGAGGAACCCGACCACCACGACCGCAGCGACCGCGATGGGCACGATGAGCGGCACCGGAGGGCCGCAGACGGGGCCGACGCAGTAGTCGTAGAACGTGTCCGACCTCAACGCGTCCATGCCCGCGGGGTGCACGGCAAACGCGACCCCTCCGGCGAACCGGTCGTAGAGGATCGCGACCAGGCCGAGGAGCCCGAAGTCGAGGGCGAGGGTCACGACGAAGGAGTTGACGCCCGTCGACGTGATGATCGCGCCGGCTGCGGCTCCCACGGCAGCCCCGACCACGAGCGCCACGAGCAGGCCGACGACGAGGGGTACGCCGAACCGGTCGTACGCGAACCCGGCGGCGAACGCCGCCACGGCCGCCATCCGACCGACCGCGAGGTTCATGTGCCCCAGCGACAGGACGGACAGCTGGGCCAGGCCGACGACGACGAAGACACTGATGTCGCTCTGCATCGGCACGAGGGTCAGGTCGATGTCCAGGAACGCCGGTCGCAGCGCCGAGAACAGCGCCACGAGGGCGGCGATGACGACCAGCAGGCCGATGCGGGGGTTCGCCCACCAGGGCAACCGGGGTGCGGCAGCTCTCTCGGGGGCGGAGTCGGGGGCGGGGCCGCTGGTGGCAGGCGCCTGTTCGGTGGACGTGCTCATGACACTCGCAACCTCTCCATCGCGTCACGGTCCCACTCGATGCCCAGTCCTGGCGTGGACGGCATGTGGGCCACCCCTGCCTCGACGTGCAGCTCCGACCGCGTGATCGCCCGGAGCTGGGGGATGTGCTCGAGGTACCGGGAGTTGGGCACGGCGCCGCACAGGCTCACGTGCAGCTCCATCAGGAAGTGGGGGCACACCGGTACGTTGTGCGCCTCGGCGGCATGGGCCACCTTGAGCCACGGGGTGATCCCCCCGACGCGGGCCACGTCGGGCTGGACGACCGCCGCGGCACCTCGAGCGAGGTACTCGCCGAACTGGCCCACGGAGTACATCGACTCCCCGACCGCCACCGGGACGGAGGTGGAGCGTGCCAGGAGCTCGTGCCCGCGCACGTCGTCGGCCGGGAGCGGCTCCTCGAACCAGGCGGCGCCGACGGCCTCGAGGTCCTTGGCGCGCCGCACCGCCTCACCGGCGGTGAACGACTGGTTGGCGTCGACCATGAGGTCGGCGTGCGACCCGATGGCCTCGCGGACGGCATGCAGTCGCTCGGCGTCCTCCGCCGGCGACGGCTTGCCGATCTTGATCTTCACGCCGTTGGCCCCTCTACCCATGACCTCGCGGGCACCGTCGACGAGCTCGTCGAGGGAGAGGTGCAGCCAGCCGATCTCGGTGTCGTACACCGGGATCCTGTCCTTGGCACCCCCCGCCAGGACCCAGAGCGGCTGCCCTGCGACCTTGCACCTGCGGTCCCAGAGAGCGGTGTCCACCGCCGCCAGCGCCAGCGAGGTGATGGCGCCGACGGCGGTCGCCCGGGTGGCGGCGTGGAGGTCGGTCCACGCCGCCTCGACCCGGTCCGCGTCCCGGCCCAGGAGGGACGGGAGCAGGTAGTCGCGCAGCAGGGCCAGCACCGCCGTACCACCCGTGCCGATGGTGTAGGAGTAGCCGAGTCCGGTCGCACCGTCCGCGGTCTCCACCTCGACGAAGATCGTCTCCTGCTTGAGGAAGGCCTGGACCGCGTCGGTCCTCGGCGTCTCGACGGGCAGGTCGACGAGGAACGCCTCGGCGCGGGTGATCGCGGCGGTCACTTGCAGGAGAGGTACTGCGCGTCGAAGGCCTTGAGCAGCTCGGCCGTCTTGGCCTGGCGCTCGGTGTCGTAGGCGCCCACGTTGTCCTTGGTGACCACGAAGGAGCCCGAGTCGATGATGACGCCCGGCTCCTTCATCGTGCAGCCCTCGAGGAGCTTGCTCAGGGCGTAGGTGCCGGCGGTGGCCTGGCCGACCGGGTTCTGCGTGACCGTGGCGGCCACGGCGCCGTCCTCGATGCCCTTGATGATGGACGAGTCGTCGTCGATGGCGACGACCTTGATCGGCAGCTTCGCCGAGGCGACTCCCGCAGCAGCGGCCACGGCGGGGTTGTAGGCCGTGGTGACGATGCCGTTGACGTCCTTGCCCTTGGCGGCGAGGAGGTCGGCGACGGCCCGCTGGGCCGACTGCAGGTCCACGTCGATGTCGGTGATGGTCTGGATGAGCTTGACCTTCCCACCCGTCTCGTCGACTGCCTTCTGGACGCCCTTGATGCGGCGCTGGGTGTTGGAGTCGACCTTGTTGCCGGTGAGGTGCACGAGGTTGCCCTGGCCACCCATCGAGTCGATCGCCGCCTTGGCCGCCTTGTAGGCGGCGAGCTCGACGTCGGTGGAGAGGCAGAAGGCCGCCTCGTTGGTGTCACCGGCGGGGCAGGAGGCGAGCGAGGCGACCTGGAAGCCCTGCTTCTCGAGGTCCGAGAAGGTGGAGTTGATGTTGTCGGGGGACACCCCGAAGATCCCGAAGGCGTTGTAGCCCTGGGCGGCCAGCGACTTGAGGACGTCGTTCTGCTTCGTCTGGTCCCAGCCGGCGGTCTCGTTGAACGTGACGTCGGCGAGCCCGAGCTTCTTGCCCTCGTCCGCCCCGGCGGACTTCCACGGCTGGAAGTAGGGGTGGGGACCACCGGGGACGAGCGCGACCTTGATGTCCTTGGCCGCCTTCCCCGACGGGGCCGCCGACCCGGAGGTGGTCTCGGCGTCCCGCTTGGCGCAGCCCGCGGTGGACAGGGCGAGGCACAGGGCCGTCGCCAGGATGGTCGTGCGTCGAATGCTCATGCGTGCTCCTTTGGACGGCCCCACCGTTGGGGCGTGCTCCGACAGCCGCAATCATCATTCGTCATACGTATCCTGTCAAGAGTGATTCCGCACTATGCTTCGGCCATGACGGAGGACAGGTCCCACGAGGACGAGGTGGCCACGGTGAGCACGCCCTGGCCGCGCCGGCCGCGCCGCCTCGCCACGGTGGTCATCGACGAGCTGGTGGACCGCCTGGTGGGTGGCGAGCTGCCGGTGGGGGCGAGCCTGCCCACCGAGCCGGTGCTGTGCGAGACCTTCGGCGTCTCGCGCACGGTCGTACGCGAGGCGGTCAAGGCCTTGGAGACGATGCGCCTGGTGACCGCCCAGCAGGGCCAGGGCACGCGCATCCGACCCCTCGCGGACTGGGACCTGTTCAACCCGACCGTGCTGTCGGCCGTGGTCCGCCACGACGCCGACAACGCCATCCTCGAGGACCTCGTCGACGTGCGGCGCACGCTCGAGGCGCGGATGGCAGGGCAGGCCGCGGCCAACGCCACCCCCGCGGAGCGCGCCGCGATCACCGAGCGGATGCGCGAGCTCGACGCGAGCATGGACGACGCCATGACCTACCTCAAGGCCGACGTGGCGTTCCACGACGCGATCATGATCGCCTCCCGCAACCGCCTCGGCCGGGCGATGATCCACAACCTCACGGTGGAGGCGTACCGGTCCCTGCGCTACGTCGGCGACCCGTCCCCCGAACACATCCGGCTCACGAACCAGGCCCACCAGGAGGTGCACGACGCCGTGCTCTCCGGCGACGCGGAGAAGGCGTCGAAGGCCATGGACGAGCACATCATCGAGTCCTGGCAACGGCGGCGGCGCACCCGCTGAGCATTCGGCCCGTTGAGCACCCGCCCTTGAGCACCCGCCCTTGAGCACCCGCCCTCGAGCACCCGCCCTCGAACATGCCGAGAGCCCCGTCGGCGGCGGGACTCAGTCGGCCAGCCGGTACCAGCGCTGGGCCGTCCCGCCCCACACCGCCCGCTCGTCCTGCTCGCTGACGCCGGGCACGGCGGCCAGGGCCTCGTCGACGGCATCCACGACCTCGGCGTACGTCATCGACATCGACGAGACCGGCCAGTCGCTGCCGAACATCACCCGGTCGCTGCCGAACGCGTCGAGGGCGGCCTCGACAAACCCGGGGAGCTGGCGGCGCACGGCGGCCGGGGAGTCCGCCCGGGCGGCGACGGCCGACAGCTTGAGGGCGATGTTGGGGGCGGCGGCGAACCCGGCCAGGTCGGACTGCCACCGTGCCGGCGTCGAGGTCCTGAAGTCGACGTTGCCGAGGTGGTCGAGCACGAACCGCGTCCCGGGGTGGCGGGCCACGGCCGCGGCGGCAGCCGGCCACTGGTCCGGACGCAGCAAGAGGTCGACGACCAGGCCGGCCTCACCGCACGCGGCGAAGAGCGCGTCGGCCGCCTCACCCGCCGCCCAGTCCGACTCGGGCCGGTCGGCACTCTGGTCGCGCAGGCCAACCAGCCGCTCGGCACCCGCGAGCCGGGTCACCGCCTCGACCTGGCGGGCCACCCGCTGCGGCCCGAGGTCCAGGTCGACCCAGCCGACGACGCCTCGGACGAGGGGGGTGGCTGCTGCCAGCTCGAGGAACTCCCCCGTCTCGGCCGGGTCGCGCACCGTCTGCACGAGCACCGAACCCACGATGCCGCTCCCCATGGCCGCCTCGACGTAGTCGCCGACGAGCTGGTCGTGGCCGATGAGCGCGTCCTGCTCCGGCGTCATCCACAGCTGGGGGTGCCGCGCGACCTCCCACACGTGGTGGTGGGCGTCGATGCGGACCATCTCTCGGAAGGCTCTCGTCATGGCGCCAAATTCATCATACGATTCCCCCATGGGTCAATCATCATACGAATTTTCCTCCTCGGTGGCAGCGCCTGACGGTGCCGCGGCGGCGCTCGGCGCCCTGCTCCAGCCGGCCCCCGGCCTGCGCGTCCTGGTCACGGGAGGCACGTCGGGCATCGGGCTGGCCGTGGTCACCGCCCTCGAGTCCTTCGGTGCCCGCGTGCACGTCTGCGGCACGGACGCCGACCGGCTCGCCGCCCACCTCGACGCGGTCCCCGGACGCACCGGCAGCCGCTGCGACGTCTCCTCCCCCGACGAGGTCGCCGCGATGGTCGCCGACGTCGAGCGCGACCTCGGTGGGCTCGACGTGCTGGTCAACAACGCGGGGATCGCCGGCCCCACGGCGCGCGTCGAGGACATCACGACCGAGGAGTGGCGCCGCACCATCGACATCGACCTCAACGGTGCCTTCTTCTGCGCCCAGGCCACCGCACCCATGCTCAAGGCGAGCAACGGCTCCATCGTCAACATCTCCTCCGTCGCCGGGAGGCTGGGCTACGCGCTGCGCTCGCCCTACAACGCGGCCAAGTTCGGGCTGGCGGGCCTCACCGAGTCACTGGCCCGCGAGCTCGGGCCCGACGGCGTCCGGGTCAACGCGGTGCTTCCCGGCTTCGTCGACAGCGACCGCCTCAACCGCACCACGCAGGCCCGGGCCGACGCGATGGGCCTGTCCTTCGCGGAGGTCGAGGGGATCCTCATGGCGAAGACCTCCCTGCGCACCAAGGTGAGCGAGCAGGAGGTGGCCCTCCTCGTGGCCTATCTGCTCTCGCCTGCCGCCCGCACCATCAGCGGTCAGTCCCTGAGCATCTGCGGCAACGTGGAGTACCTGTGAGCACCGCCGGGCAGGACCTGACGGGCACCACCCCAGCGTCTGGACCCGCGCCCGTCGCCGTCGTCGGCGCCGGGATGGTCGGGCTCGGGTGGGCCGTGATCTTCACCCGTGCCGGGCACCCCGTCCGCCTCGTCGACACCCGGCAGGAGGCCCTCGACCGGGCGCCGGGCGCCCTGGCTGCGATGTGGGCCGATGTCGAGGACGGTCCCGTCCCCGACAGCACCACCTTCACCCTCGACCTCGAACACGCGGTGGGGGACGCCGTCCACGTCCAGGAGTGCGTCCTCGAGGACGTCGGCCTCAAGGCAGAGGTCTTCACGCGGATCGCCGAGGCCACCGCCCCGCAGACCGTGATCGCCTCCTCGACCTCGGCCCTGATCCCGTCCTCCTTCACGGCGGACGTCCCGGGCCGCGAGCGCACGCTCGTCGCGCACCCCTTCAACCCCCCGCACCTGCACACCGCCGTGGAGCTCGTCCCCGCCCCCTGGACCTCTCACGAGGCCATGGCCACGACGCGCGCCCTGCTCGCAGGAGCCGGCATGGAGCCGATCGAGCTCGCGCAGGAGCTCGACGGGTTCGTGGTCAACCGCCTCCAGTCCGCGATGATCCACGAGGTGTTCCGCCTCCTCGGCAGTGGGGTGGTCAGCGCCGCCGACATCGACGCCGCCGTCCGCGGCGCCCTGGCCCCGCGGTGGCTGGCCCTCGGCGTGGTCGAGACGATCGACCTCAACGCCCCCGCTGGCATCGAGGACTACGTGGCCCGGTACGGCGGGATGTACTCCCGGCTCGCCGAGGTCCAGCGCGACCCCGTCGACTGGCAGGCCGTGCTCGACGCCGGGTTGGCGCAGGAGCGTTCGGCCACCCTCCCGCGCGAACGGCTCGACGAGCGGCGCCGCTGGCGTGACGCCCGGCTGGCGGCCATCGCCCGGTTCCGCGAGGCCGATGCGGCAGCCGGTCCCTGGCCCCCGGACGCCGACTGACGAGGACGCTCACGGGGCGGGTCGGGGAACAACGGCGGGGTCGTGCGCGCTGGCACTCCCAGACCCCCGACCCCCCACGAGAGGCCTCCCATGAGCCGCTGGACCCCTGACCAGATGCCCGACCTGACCGGGAAGCGCGCCCTGGTCACCGGCGCGAACTCCGGGATCGGGCTCGTCGAGGCGCGCGAGCTGGCGCGACACGGGGCCGATGTCGTCATGGCGGTCCGCAACACGTCCTCCGGTGAGGAGGGCGCCCGACGGATCCGCGCGACGGGGGCGAAGGGGCGCGTCACGGTCGAGGCGCTGGACCTCGCGTCGCAGGCCTCGGTCCAAGCGCTGGCCGACCGGTTCGAGGGTCCGCTCGACCTGCTCGTCAACAACGCCGGCGTCATGGCTCCGCCGCGACGCCGCGAGACCGAGGACGGGTTCGAGCTGCAGTTCGGCACCAACCACCTCGGCCACTTCGCGCTGACCGGACTGCTCCTGCCGCACCTCCTCGAGGCCAGCGCTCCGCGCGTGGCCACGGTCTCGTCCATCGCCCACCACGCCGGCGACGGCATGGTCTGCGAGGGCAACCCCGCGGACGGCTACGACCCCCAGTCCTCCTACGGCCGGTCCAAGCTCGCCAACCTGCTCTTCGCGACCGAGCTGCAGCGCCGGGCGTCGGCCACTGGTTCGGCCCTCACCTCCACCGCCGCCCATCCCGGTGTGTCCGCGACCAACCTCGTGGCGAGCAAGGACGGGATGGGGGCCATCCCGGTCGTCGGCACGATCGCGCAGTGGGGCGTGAAGCTGGCGTTCCCCGGCCCCGACAAGGGCGCCGAAGCGATCCTCTACGCCGCCACCGTCGCCGAGCCCGGGTCGTACTCCGGACCCACGGGGTTCCGCGAGACCCGCGGCCCGGTCGGCGAGGCCCGCCGGAGCACCTGGGCGCGTGACGAGACCCTGGCCGGTCTGCTGTGGGACCGCAGCGAAGAGCTCACCGGAGTCCACTTCTCCCTCTGAGCTCCCGTATGGCGCCGCCCGGAACCGTGGTCGCGGGGCGGGCGTTGGCTCTCGAGAGGCCGATCACGCTGCCCGTGGGTAGCGTCGGAACGGCCCCAGCCGACCCCGACCGCGGACCCACCGACCGCGCCCGGGGCTGACGAGACGAGAGCGAGCCGATGGCCCTGCGACACCGCGACCACCTGCCCGAGGACTTCAGCGAGCGCACCCTGAGCGAGGACGTGCGCGCCGGGCTGACCAGCAGCCCCAAGACGCTGCCGCCGAAGTGGTTCTACGACAAGGTCGGCAGCGAGCTGTACGAGGAGATCACCCGGCTCCCGGAGTACTACCCGTTCGCGGCCGAGCGCGAGATCCTCATGGCCCGTGCCACCGAGATCGTCGGTGCTGCCGGCTGCCGCCACCTCGTGGAGCTGGGCTCCGGCTCCTCGGAGAAGACGCGGGCCCTGATCGAGGCCGTGCTGGAGGCGACCCCGGAGGATGAGCAGGCGGCATACCGCGCCATCGACGTGAGCGACAGCGCCCTGCGCGCCGCCGCCGAGCACCTGTCCCGGCGCTACCCCACCCTGGAGCTGGAGTCGGTCCGCGCCGACTTCGAGCACGGGCTCGCCGAGGCCCTCGCGGTCGAGGACGGCGACGATCGCGGTGGTCGCCTCGTCATCTTCCTCGGCGGCACCATCGGCAACCAGACCCCCGCGCAACGCCGCCGCTTCCTCGCGGCCCTGCGCGGCGTGCTCGAGCCGGGTGACGCGTTCCTCCTCGGCGCCGACCTCGTGAAGTCGCCCGAGGTCCTCGTGCCGGCGTACGACGACGCGGCAGGGGTCACGGCCGCCTTCAACCTCAACGTCCTCGAGGTGGTCAACAGCCGACTCGGCGCGAACTTCGACGCCCGCGACTTCCGCCACGTCGCGGTGTGGGACGCCGAGAACGCTTGGATCGAGATGCGGCTGGAGGCCGTGCGTGACGTCCACGTGCGCATCGCCGACCTCGACCTCCAGGTGGACTTCGCTGCGGGTGAGCAGATGCGCACCGAGATCTCGGCGAAGTTCACCCGCGAGCGGCTGGTCGACGAGTTCGAGGATGCCGGCTTCGCCGCCTCGGGGTGGTGGACCGACGATGCCGACCGGTTCAGCGTCTCGTTGTGGACCCCGGCCGGCACGGCCTCGACGGCCGTCTCGACGGACATCTCGTGACCGACCGCATCCTGGAGATCGTCAACCAGATCGGTGAGCTCGGGGTCGGGCTGCTGATCCTGCTGGAGACCGTCATCCCGCCGATCCCGTCGGAGGTCGTGCTCCCCTTCGCCGGCTTCGCCGCGGCGTCCGGCCACCTGAACCCCTGGCTGGCCTGGGTTGCTGCGACCGTCGGCTCCGTGGCCGGTGCCTCGATCCTCTACTGGCTCGGTGTCGCGCTCAGCTACGAGCGGCTGCACCACCTCGCCGGCAAGCCGTGGTTCCTGCTCTTCGGCCAGCGCGACCTCGAGCGCGGGCAGCGGTTCTTCGAGGCGCGGGGCGAGGTCGTCGTGCTCGTCGGCCGCTGCGTCCCGTTCATCCGGTCGGTGGTGTCGGTGCCGGCCGGGCTCACCCGGATGCCGATCCTGCGCTTCGCCCTGCTCACCACCCTCGGCAGCGGCATCTGGAACGCCGTCTTCATCTACGCCGGCTTCCGCCTCGGCGACAACTACACCGCGGTCGAGCGCTACCTCGCCCCCATGAGCAAGGCCGTCGTCGCGATCGTGCTGGTCGTGCTGGTCTGGCTCGTCGTCCGTCGCCTCCGCGAGCGGCGTATGGCGCGTGAGCGCGAGACCGTGGGCGCTGGCTCCCCCGAGGTCGGTTGAGCCGTCGGCCGTGGTGCGTCGGCGGGGGTCGCTACCCTCGCCGGTGTGGAGGCGCGGGAGATCAGCAGGGCGCAGGCGCGGCGGATCGCCGTGCGCGCCCAGGCCCTCGACCTGCCCCGACCGGGTGACCTGGTCGAGGTGGTGCAGCAGCTGAGCCTGCTCCAGATCGACCCCGTGGCGGCGATCGCCCCCAGCGCCGAGCTCGTGCTGTGGAGCCGGCTGGGGGCCGGATACCGGTCGGCGGACCTCGTCCGGGCGCTGGAGTCACGCACCCTCGTGGAGTTCAACGGGATGATCCGCCCCGTGGAGGACCTGCCCGCGCACCTCGCCGGGCACGACGAGTGGCCGCGCCAGTGGGACCAAGGGCGGGAGTGGCTGCGGGCCAACGACCGGTTCCGGCAGGACGTCCTGAACCGCCTCGAGGACCAGGGACCGTTGCTGTCCAAGGAGATACCGGACACCAGCCAGGTGTCGTGGCCGTCCTCGGGGTGGACCAACGACCGCAACGTCACGCAGATGCTCGAGTTCCTCGTGATGCGGGCCGAGGTCGCGGTGAGCGGTCGTCGTGGTCGGCAGCGGGTCTTCGACCTCGCCGAACGCGTCTACCCCGACCTGCCGGAGCTGACCCTGGAGGAGGGGCTGCCGCTGCGCGACGAGCGACGGCTCACCTCGCTCGGGATCGCCAGGACCAAGGGGACCGCCATGCCGTCCGAGCCGGTCGACGTCGGCCAGGCCGGGATCCCGGTGACGATCGAGGGTGTCGACGGGCAGTGGCGGGTGGACCCCGAGGCGCTCGAGCGGGACGAGACCACCGAGTTCCGGGGACGGGCAGCGCTGCTGTCTCCTTACGACCGGTTGGTCTTCGACCGCCAGCGCGCACAGGAGCTGTTCGGGTTCGAGTTCGTCGTCGAGGTCTACAAGCCGGCGAACAAGCGACGCTGGGGCTACTACGCGCTGCCGATCTTGTTCAGGGACAGGCTGATCGGCAAGCTCGACGCGAAGGCCGAGCGCAAGGAAGGCGTCTTCGAGGTGTACGCGATCCACCAGGACGTGGCCTTCACGGAGGAGATGACGGTGGCGGTCGAGGCCGAGATCGACGCACTGGCGCACTGGCTCGGGCTGGAGAGGCTGCGATGAACGGACGCGAGGACCTGCAGCGGCTGGCCGACGAGCTGCTCGCCCGCGCCTCTGTTCTCCGCGAACAGGTGGATCGCGGCGACGGTCGGGACGCGGTCGAGGGCCTGGCCGCGGCCGCCGCTTCCCTGCGTGGGCTCGCCGTGACCCTCGGCGTCGACCCGGCGCGGCTGCTCGACCCACCGGTCGTGGCGACGGCATCGCCGACCGGTCCGACCCCCTTGCCACCACTGGAGATCACGGTCCCCGTCCTGGGAGTCGACGCCTGCAAGGCCGGCTGGGTCGGCGCAATCCTCGAGCCCGGTGCACCCCGACCCCGCATCGCGGTCGCCGAGACCATCGGTGGGCTCGTCGAGACGGTGCGGCAGTCGCTCGGCATCCAAGTCGTGGGGATCGACATCCCCATCGGCCTTCCCGACGACTCGACCCGTCAGGCCGATGCCTTGGCGCGCAAGGCGTTGAAGGGCAAGGCTTCCTCGATCTTCACCACCCTGACCCGGGCCGCCTACGCGGCCGAGACGCGGCTCGAGGCCGACGCCGCCAACCGGGCTCGCTCCGGCCAGGGTGTCGGTGCCCAGGCCTTTGCCCTGCGGCCCAAGATCCTCGAGGTCGACGCCTGGGTCCGCAGCCGCCCGACCGTCATGGTCCTCGAGGTCCACCCCGAGTTGTCCTTCGCCACGATGGCCGGCGCCCCGCTGCTCGACAGCAAGAAGACCGACGAAGGGCGCCGCGCCCGCCTCGCCGCCCTCGCGGCGGCCGGCCTCGCCTCCCCCTCGGTCCTCTCCGGTCCGGGGTATGCCGCCGACGACGTCCTCGACGCCTGCGCCGTCGCGTGGACCGCAGCTCGCCGGACAGCCGGACTGGCCACCCCGTTCCCGGACCCGCCCGAGGTGTTCAGCGACGGCATCCCCGCCGCGATCTGGGCCTGACCGGCACGCGCCCCGGCCCCGCTTGCGGGACTGCCGAGCTCAGGGCTTGACCCTGACGTTGCGTCAGGGCTGCACGCTCGTGCCATGACCACGACACACGCCATCGAGATCCACGGTCTGACCAAGTCCTACGGCGACCACGCGGTGCTCAAGGGCGTCGACCTGAGCGTCGACGCCGGCTCGGTCCTCGCCCTCCTCGGCTCCAACGGGGCGGGCAAGACGACCGCGGTGAAGATCCTGTCCACGCTGCTGTCCGCCGACGGTGGGACGGCCACCGTCAACGGGTTCGACGTGGCGAGCGACCCCGGCAAGGTCCGCGAGTCGATCAGTCTCACCGGCCAGTTCGCCGCCGTCGACGAGGTGCTCACCGGTCGGGAGAACCTCGTGCTCGTCGCCCAGCTGCGCCGGCACCCCGACGCCGGGTCCGTCGCGGACGACCTGCTCACGCGGTTCGACCTCACCGAGGCGGGACGGAAGCGGGTGGCGACGTACTCCGGGGGGATGCGCCGCCGCCTCGACATCGCGATGAGCCTGGTCGGCGACCCGCCGGTGCTGTTCCTCGACGAGCCGACCACCGGCCTGGACCCGCAGTCACGGCTGGAGGTCTGGGAGACCGTGCGCGAGCTCGCCGGGCGGGGCACGACGGTGCTGCTCACGACGCAGTACCTCGACGAGGCGGAGCAGCTCGCCGACCGGATCGCCGTCCTGCACGAGGGCCGCCTCATCGCCGACGGCACCCTCGCCGAGCTCAAACAGCTCCTGCCACCGACCACGGTCGAGTACGTCGAGAAGCAGCCCACCCTCGAGGACGTCTTCCTCGCCATCGTCGGCCACGACCGCCGCCACGCTGAGGAGTCCCGATGACCACGTACGCCCTCCACGACACCGTCGTCCTGCTCAAGCGGTCGCTGCGCCACATCCTGCGCAGCCCCGACACGATCATCACGACCGCAGTCACCCCCATCGCGATGCTGCTGCTGTTCGTCTACGTCTTCGGTGGCGCGATCGACGTCGGGACCGACAGCTACGTCAACTACCTGCTGCCCGGGATCCTGCTCGTCACCGTCGCCTCGGGCATCGCCTACACGGCGTTCCGCCTGTTCACCGACGTCTCGGGAGGCATCTTCGAGCGCTTCCAGTCGATGCCGATCACCCGGTCGGCGGTGCTGTGGAGCCACGTGCTGACCTCGGTCGTGGCCAACCTGACTTCGCTGGTACTCGTCGTTCTCGTCGCGCTGGTCATGGGATTCCGTTCCAGCGCAGGCGTTCTCGCCTGGCTGGCCGTCGCGGGGATCCTCGTGCTGTTCACCCTGGCCCTCACCTGGCTGGCCGTGATCCCGGGGCTGACCGCCACGTCGGTCGACGGCGTGAGCGGCTTCTCCTACCCGCTGATCTTCCTGCCGTTCATCAGCTCGGCGTTCGTCCCGACGGCCGGGATGCCGGGGCCGGTGCGCTGGTTCGCCGAGCACCAGCCCGTCACCTCGATCGTCGACACGCTCCGCACCCTGTATGCAGCCGAGCCCGTCGGTCGCGAGGGCTGGGTCGCCGTGGCGTGGTGCGTCGGCCTGCTCGTCGTCGCGTACGCGCTGGCCATGCGGACCTACCGCGGCAAGGTCGCACAATGAGCCTATGCTGACGATCAGCCAGATCGCGTCCTACGCGGGGGTCACCGTCCGGACCGTCAGGCACTACCACGCGAAGGGGCTGCTGCCGGAGCCCGAGCGCGACCACTCCGGCTACCGCCGCTACGACGCCGCCGCCGTGGTCGAGCTGGTCCGCATCCGGACGCTGGCCGATGCCGGAGTCCCGCTGTCCCGGGTGGAGGAGCTGCTGGGGGCCGGGCCCGACGAGTTCGCGGCGGCGGTCGAGGACATCGACCGCCGCCTCCGGGCCGAGGTCCGCGAGCTCCAGCGCCACCGAGAGCGGATCGCGAAGCTCGCCTCGGGCGACAGCCTGGCGCTGCCGCCCGAGGCAGTGGCCTACCTCGAACGCCTCCGCGCCGTTGGCGTCACGGAGCAGATGGTCGACGCCGAGCGCGACGCCTGGATCCTCGTCGCGGCCCAGCTGCCGGACCGGATGCCTTATTACATGCAGACCAAGAGCCAGCAGCTCGAGGACGCCACGGTCACCGCCCTCTACCAGGAGCTCGCCGAGATCGTGGAGTGGCCGGCCGACGACCCACGGCTGGACGTCGTCGGAGACCGGCTGGCCGCCCAGTTCGCGGCAGTGCCCGACACCGGCTGGGACGAGGGTCCACTCCCTGACGACCTGGCCGACCTGCTCGACACGGTCTTCCTGACCTCCGTCCCGGGCGCCCGGCGCATCCTCGAGCGGCTCGAGCATCACGGCTGGACGGGCTGGACCAACATCCGGCGGATCAACCCCGAGCACTGATGTCGACCCCTGCCGGGCTGGACACCTGACGGGCGCGACCGGCGAACGATCAGCTCGCCCTCGCCGTGGTGCCGCCGAGCACGAACTGTCGCACGGTGGCCGCGAGGTGATCGTCCGCCGGCGGTGAGCCGCGCGCCGGCCCCTCCCGCGGCGCCATACCGCGACGGGCCCGGACGACCGCCACAGGAAGCGGTGCGTCCGAGCCCGTCGTGGGGTTTGGAAGGTCGAGATCAGGAAGCGATGGCGGAGATGTCGAACTCGAGCGCGATCTTCTCGGACACGAGGACGCCGCCGGTCTCGAGCGCGGCGTTGAAGGACAGGCCCCAGTCGGCGCGGTTGATCGTCGTCGAGCCCTCGAAGCCGACGCGCACGTTGCCGTACGGGTCCTTGGCCGAACCGGTCTCCTCGAAGACCACGGTGACGGGGCGCGTCACGTCGTTGATGGTGAGGTCGCCGGTGATGGACCACTCGGCGCCGTCGCGGACGACGTCAGTGCTGGTGAAGGTGAGGTTCTCGTAGGTCTCGACGTCGAAGAAGTCGGGGGTCTTGAGGTGGGCGTCGCGCTGCTCCTGGCCGGTGGTGACGCTGGCGGCCTTGATCGTGACGGTGACCGAGGAGTTGGCCGGGACGGCCGTGTCGATGACCGCGGTCCCCTCGAACTGGTCGAACTGGCCGCGGACCTTGGTGACCATGGCGTGGCGGGCGGAGAAGCCGATGCGGCTGTGGCTGGGGTCGAGCGCGTAGGTGCCGGAGATGTCGTCCAGGACCTGCGAGTCGTGGGCGACGGCGGGCGCCGGGGCGTCGATGACTGCGGTGGAGGACTTGCGGGAGAACAGGGCCATGGGAAGTTCCTTCGAGGTTCAGGGCTCGGGGTCGGGCTCAGGGTGAGCTAGAGGTGGGACTCGAGCAGTTGGTTGAATGTTCAACCACACCGTAGCGCACTTCATTCCCCCTCCGACCACTCGGGTCGCTCCCCCGGCCCCACGCCCCATGCGTCCCGCTTCGGGCGACTCGTCCTTTGTGCGGAGGCGGCCCCGGCCGGGCGGTGCTCTACTGATCGCCGATCAGGGGGTGCGAGATGGGCGAGGCTCGGGACGGGCACCGCGACGTCACCGGCGAGTACAAGGCGCGCGTGGGGCCGATGACGTGGGGACGGATCGCCCTCGGCGTCGCCTGGGTGGTTGCCGGAGCCGTACAGCTGGCCGACGACCACGTCAGCATCGCGCTGCTCTGGTGGGCCACTGCAACCCTGTGGCTGGCCATGGCTGCGGTCGGGCAGCGCGGGCGCACCCTGGTCGATGCCGATGGCGTCGTGGTGAAGGCCGTCAGCCGCACCAAGCGGATGTCGTGGGACGAGGTCAACTTCACGACCAGCGCACCGTCGACCCACTGGCCACCAGCCGACCTCACCCTTCGGGCCAGGAACGGACGAGAGCTGCCCACCCACGTCCCCGCCCTTCGGTGGGCCGAAATCAAGGCGTACGGCGAGCAGCATCGTTCCGTGCAGGACCAGCCTTCGAGGCCGACATGAGCACCATGGGTACCGCCTGTCTTTCGGGCGAGGTGAAGGAGTGAGGATGGGGCGGCTCGAGCAGCGGTGGGAGTCCCGGCGCGAGGCAGGCCGTGAACGCGCACGTCGTTCTCTCGCCGTCGATCCCGGGCCGCGCCGGGTCCTTCCGGTCGAGGGTCGGCACCCGAGGCTGGACTCGCTGGGCGTGTCCGAGCGATCACAACGACGGCACCGGTGGGGTCTGGGCCTCACTTCAGTGGCCTTTGCCTGCCAGACGGCCCTCGGGATCGTCACCGAGCGGTACGGCTACGCCGCTCTGGCGGCGACGATGCTGGTCCTCGTCTGGGTCGTCGGTCGCAGGACCACGAGGAGCCACACCACCGTCGCACCCGACGCACTTCGCGTCCAAGGGGTCGTCCGGCAGGTGACGATCCCGTGGGGCGGGATCTCGTCCGTTGCCGAGACCAGCGCCTGGAGCCCTACGCAGACGGTCATGCTCACCACCGACGAGGGGAAGCAGCTGCGCACCGACGTGCCCGACTCCCTGCGCGAGGAGTTCGTGTCCTACGCGCGCTCCCACGGGATGCACGACGCCTCGGACCAGACCTCACCCGAGGCGAAGTAGGCCAAAGCTGGGAGGGGCCCACCGACGCATGGAGCGATGGCCCTCGAGGGGGCCATCGCTCCATACGTGTCCATGGGTGGCCGCCGCCTCACGAAGGTGGCGTCGGCACGGGGACCACTCGCTCAGACAGCCAAGCTCGGCTCACCCATTGGCCCTATCCGGCTTAATGACGACCAGTCGACGACAAGCCGGCCAGCCAGTTGGTGGGGCTGAGCACGAACAGAGGCGGATCCGGAGGCGGCTTGTCGTCGACTGGTCGCCCGTCGGTCACCCCACGGACGGACGCATAGGTGCAACTGCCGGCCACAGGCACAGCGTGGAGGTGGTGGGGACAGCCCCGGTTTGCGGGAGTCGACTACGTCAGAAGTTCTGGGCCATGTTGGCGAACCGGGCGTAGTGACCCTGGAACGCCAGCACCATGTCCTTGGTCGGGCCGTTTCGGTGCTTGGCCACGATCACGTCGACCTCGCCCTCACGGCCCTCGAGCTTGGGCTCGCGGTGCAGCAGGATGACCATGTCAGCGTCCTGCTCGATGGAGCCGGACTCACGCAGGTCGGACATCGCAGGCCGCTTGTCGGCACGCTGCTCCGAACCACGGTTCAGCTGCGAGATCGCGATGACCGGGACCTCGAGCTCCTTGGCCAGCAGCTTGAGCGCACGGGAGAACTCCGAGACCTCCTGCTGGCGCGACTCGACCTTCTTGCCCGAGCTCATCAGCTGGAGGTAGTCGATGACGACGAGCTTGAGGTTGTGCTGCTGCTTGAGCCGACGGCACTTGGCCCGGATCTCCATGAGCGACATGTTGGGCGAGTCGTCGATGAACAGTGGCGAGTCGGAGATCTGGCCCATGATCCGCGCAAGCTTCTTCCAGCCGGCATCGCCGATGGTGCCCTTGCGCAGGTCCTGCAGCTGGATCTGCGCCTCGGCGGACAGGCAACGCATGGTGATCTCGCTGCGGCTCATCTCCAGGGAGAAGACCGCCGTGGCCTGCTTGTGCTTGATGGCGGCACAGCGGGCGATGTCCAGGCCCATGGTCGACTTACCGACGGCGGGACGGGCGGCCAGGACGATCATCTGTCCCGGGTGCAGTCCGTGGGTCAGCTCGTCGAGCTCGATGAACCCGGTCGGCACGCCGAGCATCTCGTTGGCGTCGCGACCGGCGGCGACCTCGATCTCGTTGAGGGTGTCCTCGAGGACGTCACCGAGGGCGACGTAGTCCTCGCCACCGCGCTTGTCGGCCACGGCGTAGACCTCGGCCTGGGCGGCGTTGACGATGTCCTCGACGTCGCCGTTGCCCTGCTGGTAGCCGAGCTGGACGATGCGGGTGCCCGCCTCGACGAGCCGGCGCAGCACCGCGCGCTCGCTCACGATCTCGGCGTAGTAGCCGGCGTTGGCGGCAGTCGGGACGGCCTGGATCAGCGTGTGCAGGTAGGCCTGACCACCGATCCGCTGGAGGTCGCCGCGCTTGGTCAGCTCGTCGGAGACGGTGATCGCGTCGGCGGGCTCACCGCGGCCGTAGAGGTCGAGGATCGCGTCGTAGATCAGCTCGTGCGCGGGCCGGTAGAAGTCGGTGCCGCGCAGCCCCTCGACGCAGTCGGCGATCGCGTCCTTGGACAGGAGCATGCCGCCGAGGACCGACTGCTCGGCGTGCAGGTCCTGCGGGGGCACCCGGTCGTCGGACTGCGGAGGCCCGTCGCCGCCAGCACTGAAAGCGCTGGTGCTCAGCTCCGCAAGAGACACTCTGCCAACTCCCTGGGACACGAACGAGAACGAAGAACACCGGTGTGATTCGAGTAGACCACGGCCCACCGACAGTGGACACCCACCCCGCCGGACGAAGCACCGGACAACCGCCCGGATAAGCCCCCGAACCACGAATGCCTCACCGTAGGGCGGCGCCGGCCACCCGCCCAAACGCGCCCTGTGGACGGGGTGTGGACAAGGTGTGCGCAACTCCCGACCACCTTGTGCACAGTCGGGGGATAACCCTGTGGATTTCCGCGACGGAGCGTTTCGCCCACCCCGCTGACCTGCACCGATCTCGTCCACGGGGTGTGGACCGAAGAAAGTCTCGGGCGTGTCCGTGAGGTGTCGCCCCGTGCACAACCTGTGACGAACTTTCGCACGGGCCTGTCCCACGCGCCATACCGGACGTAGCCTGCGGGCATGTGCCGAAACATCCGCCAGCTGCACAACTTCGAGCCCCCGGCGACCAGCGACGAGGTCCGCGCCGCCGCCCTCCAGTACGTCCGCAAGGTGAGCGGCAGCACCAAGCCCAGCCAGGCCAACCAGGCGGCGTTCGACGCGGCGGTCGAGGAGATCGCGCACGCGACGGCGCACCTGCTCGAGCACCTCACCACCACCGCACCGCCCAAGGACCGCGAGACCGAGGCCGTCAAGGCGCGCGCTCGCGCGCAGGCGAGGTATGGCGCCGCCTGACCACCCGGTGGAGTGACCGCTGAAAACGGTTTGAGCCCTGTCGGTGGCCCTCGGCAGGATGGTCGGGCAGCAGGGCGATGAGTTCTGGGGAGCACCCCGGTCTACACCCCGAACCCAGCGACCACGAAGGACCTCCCCATGACCGAAGCCACCGCCCTCGGCGGAACGGACACCGCGCGCGGACTGCCGGGCGAGCGGACCCCCACCGTCAACACCACGGCCGTCCTGCGGATCCTCGTCCTCGCCACCTTCATCGTCATCCTCAACGAGACGATCATGGTCAACGCGATCCCGCGGCTGATGCGCGACTTCGACGTCCCGGCGACCAGCGCCCAGTGGTTGTCGACCGCCTTCATGCTGACGATGGCCGTCGTCATCCCCGTCACCGGCTGGTTCCTCCAGCGCGTCACCACGCGCACCGCCTACACGCTGGCGATGAGCCTGTTCCTCACCGGGACGGCGCTGGCCGCGGTCGCCCCGACGTTCAGCATCCTGTTGGGCGCCCGGGTCATCCAGGCCAGCGGCACCGCGGTGATGATGCCGCTGCTCATGACGACGATGCTCACGCTCGTGCCCATGCAGGACCGCGGCAAGGTGATGGGCAACGTCACCCTCGTCATGTCCGTCGCCCCGGCACTCGGCCCGGCCGTCTCCGGGGTCCTGCTCCAGCTCGGGTCGTGGCGGCTCATCTTCGCCGTGGTGCTCCCGATCGCGGTCGTCATCACCGTGCTGGGTCTGCGCGAGCTGGTCAACATCGCCGAGCCCAAGCCGTCGCGGATCGACTGGTCCAGCGTGGCCCTGTCGGCCGTCGGGTTCGGCGCGCTCGTCTATGGCCTGAGCGGCCTCGGCGAGGGGTCGCACAGCACCGCCGCGATCCCCCCGGCGGTCACCACCGCGATCGGTGTCCTCTCGTTGGCCGTCTTCGTGTGGCGCCAGATCCGGCTCCAGCGCGGCGCCGGCCCGCTCCTCGACCTGCGCACCCTGACCTTCGCGCCGTTCGCCATCGCCCTGGCGCTGATGTGCGGGTCCTTCATGGCCCTGATGGGCGCGATGATCCTGCTGCCGCTCTACCTCCAGGAGGTCAAGGGCCTGAGCACCCTCACCACAGGGCTGCTGCTCATGCCGGGCGGGCTCGCCATGGGCGTGCTCGGCCCGTGGGTCGGCCGCGCCTACGACCGGTATGGCGCCGCCCGCCTGGTCGTCCCCGGCTCGGTCGTCATGGCGCTGACCCTGGTCGCGTTCACGCAGGTCGGTGTCGACACCCCGGCCTACCTCGTGCTCACCAACCACGTGGTGCTCAGCGCCGCGCTCGCGATGATCTTCACGCCGGTGTTCACCTCAGGCCTGTCGGTCCTGCCTCCGCACCTCTACGCGCACGGCAGCGCGGTGCTCGGTTCGCTCCAGCAGGTCGCTGCCGCCGCCGGCACCGCCGTCGTCATCAGCGTCATGGCCGGGCGCACTGCCGCTGCCGCCGCGGACGGCGCCTCGGGGACGGCCGCCCTGGCCACCGGCGCCCAGTGGGGCTTCGGCGTCGGAGCGGTGCTGGCGGTGGGGGCCGTCGTCATCTCGTTCTTCGTCCGCACGCCGAAGGTCGACCCCCACGGCGACCACCACGGCGCTTCCCACGACTCGGACGACAGCCTTGCCGCTGCCGAGCCGCAGCACGCGGAGCAGTGACCTCGGCGCCGGTCGTCGAGGCGGTGCGGTCGGCCCTCGCCTCAGCCGGCGACCCCGACCGCGCCGTCGCGCAGCAGGCATACATGAAGTCGGCGATGCCCTACCGCGGCATCACCGCACCGGAGCTCAAGGCCCTGCTGCGCCCGCTGCTGGCTGACCCCGCCCTCGAGCTGCCCGGCCGCGGGGCGTGGGAGGGCGCGGTCCGCGAGCTCTGGGACGGCGCGACCCACCGCGAGGAGCGCTACGCCGCAACGGCTCTCACCGGGCACCGCGCCTACCAGCGGTGGCAGGACCCCGACACGCTCGAGCTCTACCGGCACCTGGTCGTCACCGGTGCCTGGTGGGACCACGTCGACGAGATCGCCAGCCAACGCATCGGCCCGATCCTGCTCTCCCACCGCGAGGAGGTCACGCCCGTCATCCTCGACTGGGCGCAGGACGACGACCCGTGGCTGCGACGGACGGCGGTCATCAGCCAGCTGACCTTCCGCGAGAGGACCGACCTCGGGCTGCTGCGCGCGACGATCGAGCCCAACCTCGACGACACGAGCTTCTGGCTCCGCAAGGCCATCGGCTGGGCGCTGCGCCAGTACGCCCGGACCGACCCGGACTGGGTGCGGGCGACGGTGGCGGAGTACGGCGAGCGCTTGTCCGGCCTCAGTCGTCGTGAGGCCCTGAAGCACCTCTGACGTCGGACGGGGTCGCGGTCGGCGTGGGCACACCGCGAAGCACCGGCACGGCGACGACCAGCGCCGCCAACGACGAGCCCGCCGCGACGAGGAAGGCCGCGCTGATCGAGCCACCGTCCGCGAGCGCCCCGGCCGTGAAGGCGCCGACCGAACCACCTGCGAGGAAGGCACTGATCAGCCACGCGAAGGCCTCGGTCGTCGTCCCCACCGGAGCGAGCCGGTCGACGACCTGGAACACGCAGGTCAGCGTCAGCGGCAGGCCGATGCCGCTCAGGACGGTGAGCACGGCCATGACCGGTGGCTGCGCCGGGGTCCAGGCCAGGGCGGCATACGTCGCGACGAGGGTGAGCAGGCCGAACGGCAGGTCGCGCAACGGATTCCGGTGGGGTGCGCGTCCGCTGTAGGCGAGGCCGCCGGCGAGCGCACCGAGGGCGTTGGCGGCGACCAGCCACGAGGCCCACCCGGGGGCGGACACAGACTCGGCGTAGGCGACCAGGGCCACCGCGGGGACGCCGATGGTGAGGCCGACGAGGAGGACGGCGATGTAGAGCACGCAGAGCCGGGCCGAGCGCAGCGGCCCGAGCCAGTGCCGCTCCTCGCGGACCGGCGTCCACTCGCGCGACACCCGCGACGCCGTGAACCACCACGTGCCGGCCACGCCGACCACCGCTGCAGCGATCAGCCCGCCGCCGTCGCCGAACCCTTGGGCCAGCAGGACGACGAGCGGGCCCAGGACGAACACGAGCTCCTGCGCCGCGGCGTCGACCGCGAACGCCGCCGGCACCTCGCGCGCGGGCAGGACCGAGGGCCAGAGGGTGCGCAGGGCGGGTTCGAGCGGCGGGGTCATCAGGCCGGCCACGAGCGCGACCAGCAGACCGGCGAGGCCCGGGGCGAAGGGCACCGCCGCCAGCGCCACCGACGACACGATGCCACCGAGGACCAGCGTGCCTCGTTGACCGCGAGCGTCCATGACGCGCGACAGGACAGGGCCGCCGAGGCAGGCGCCGAGGGAGTACGCGGCGGTGAGCAGCCCGGCGCGGGCGAAGTCGGCACCGCTCTCGCGGGTGAACAGCACCAGCGCCAGCGGCACCATGCCCGTGGGCAACCGGCCGAGCAGCGCCGAGAACAGCAGACGGCTGACGTGCGGGCGACGCAGCAGCTCGACCGGCCCGACGGTCGCGGCTGCGGCAGGTGCCGTGGACGACGGCGCCGCGGTGCCGTCTCCGGCCGGGTGGTGCGGTTCAGCCACCGAAGGGCCAGCCCGGCTGCATACCGGGCTCACGGCCGGGCTCGATGTAGTGCTCGAAGCCGAAGAAGGCGAGGAAGTACTCCTCGGGCATGCCGAGCATGCCCTCGATGTCGGTCGCCTGGCTGGCGTGCGCCTCGAGGGCGGCACGACGCTGGGGCAGGTAGTCGGTGACGTCGACGCGCCAGTGGATCTCTGCCTCGGGCGTGCCGAGAGGGTTGCCATCGTCCATGTCGCTGTCGGGGTCGAAGCTCTTGTCCCCCTGTCCGGCGGCCACCGCGGCCTGGTGGAAGGTCCGCATCTGGTCGCGGTTCATCGTCGACTCGAGCAGCCGCGGCCGTCGCGTCGCGAGCTCGGCCGCTCGGTGCACGACGGCGTGGACCCGGACGTGGTCGGGGTGGCCGTAGCCGCCGTGCCAGTCGTAGCCCACGAGGACATCAGCGTCCTCCTCGTCGAGGATGGCGGCCAGCCGCCCGGCGGCCTCGTCGAGGTCGGCGGAGTGGAACGCGCCCTCGTGGCCGTTCTGCTCCCACCCGGTCATGCCCGAGTCGCGGTAGCCGAGCCAGGCGACCCGCTGCACCCCGAGGACGGCGGCCGAGGCCTCGGCCTCGCGCCGGCGCCAGTCGGTGAGGGTCTCGCCCTCGGGCAGACCAGCCCTGGGCTCCTCGCCGTGCTCGCCGCCGGTGCCGTAGACGGTGACGACCCGGCTCCCCTCGGCGCTCGCACGGGCCATCGCGCCCGCGGTCTGCGAGGCCTCGTCGTCGGGGTGGGCGTGGAGGAACACGATCGTCGGCACGGGGTCCATCCTGCCCCTCGACAGTGCCGCACCGGGGTCGACGTCGAAAGGTCACGAAATGATAAATAGTTAATAGCCACTATTTATTAATGACATGGAGACCTGCTCCACTGAGGAGGTAGAGGGTCAGGCACCGGCGCCGGACCCACAGGGACACTCGGAGTCAACGATGACCATCCCCACGCACACCGCGCTCGCCCCCGAACCGCCAGCTCCCCGCTGCGGCGAACGGCCCACCGAGCCCAAGTCCGCCCTGTTCGTCGCCGCCCTCGGCTTCGCGCAGTTCGGCCTCTTCGTCGCCCTGCTCGGACCGGTCATCGTCTCGATGGCCCTCAAGGTCAACACGATCCTGGCCACGCCGACCGAGCGCACCAGCGCCCTCGGCGTCATCCTCGGCGTCGGGGCGGTGGCCGCGTTCGTCGGCAACGCCCTCTTCGGCCGCCTCTCCGACCGCACCACCTCCCGCTACGGCCGTCGCCGCCCGTGGATGGTCGGCGGCGTCGCCGTCCTCACCCTGGCGCTGTGGTTCATCGCCACCGCCGACTCGGTCCCGGCCCTGGCCGCCGGCTGGTTCGTCGCGCAGCTCGGCGCCAACGCCACGCTCGCGTCGTTCATCGCGACCCTGGCCGACCAGCTCCCCGAGCGGCAGTACGCCAAGGTCTCCGCCATGGTGGGCATCATGCAGAACGTCGGCATCCTCGGCGCCAGCCAGATCGCCGCGCAGTTCACCTCGGACATGCTGGCCCTGTTCCTCGTCCCCGCCGCCGTCGGCGTGGTCGGGATCCTCGCGTATGCAGCCGTGCTCAAGGACCCGGTGCTGCAGACCCGGCCCGGACGCCTGGACCTGCACACCCTGGCCTCGTCGTTCTGGGTCAACCCGTTCACCCACCGCGACTTCGGGCTGGCCTGGTGGAGCCGCTTCCTCATCATCCTGAGCAGCTTCCTGTTCTCGACCTTCCGCCTGAACTTCCTCGTCGACCGCGTCGGCCTCACCGACGCCAGGGCCGCCGGGGCGATCGCCACCGGCATCCTCATCTACACCGCCGTGCTCGTCGTCTCCGGCTGGGTCGCCGGCGTCATCTCCGACCGCACCGGCAAGCGCAAGATGCTCGTCGCCTCCTCCACCGCGCTGTTCGCCCTCGGGGTCGCCGTCCTCGCCCACACCCACACCCTCAGCGGCTTCTACCTCGTCGAGGCGATCATGGGCGTCGCCTACGGCATCTACATGAGCGTCGACATGGCGCTCGTCCTCGAGGTCCTGCCCAACCCGGAGGACTCCGGCAAGGACCTCGGCGTCTTCAACATGGCCAACGCCATCCCGCAGTCGGCAGCACCGTTCCTCGGCTCGGTCCTGCTCGGCGTCGGCGCAGCCTCCACCGCGGGCGGATCCTCCTCGCCCAACTACACCCTCATGCTCTGGGCGGCCGCGATCGCGGCGCTCATCGGGGCCCTCGTGGTCCTCCCGATCAGGAAAGTGAAGTGACCAGCATGACCGCCACCACCGACCGTCCCACCGCCTCCGCCGCCACCCCCGGCGAGGCGCCCGCGGGCCGCGACCACGCGGCATACCTCGAGCTCGTCGGCCGGCTCGACCTGGCCACCAAGGTGCGGCTCCTCACCGGCGCCACGTCGTTCACGCTGCACGGTGAGGAGTCGATCGGGCTGGCACCGATGGCGTTCTCCGACGGGCCGACCGGAGTCCGCGGCCTGAAGTTCACCGGCGGCGACCACGTCGCGCTCTTCCCCAGCGCCACGGTGCTCGCGAGCGCCTGGAGCGAGGAGACCGCGCACGAGGTCGGCGAGATGCTCGCCGAGGAGGCCGAGCGCCAGCAGATCCACGTCGTCCTCGGGCCGACCATCAACCTGCACCGCACCCCGCTCGGCGGTCGCCTCTTCGAGGCCTACTCCGAGGACCCGCTGCTCACCGGCAAGCTCGCCGCCGCCTACGTGCGGGGTCTGCAGGGGCGCGGGATCGGCGCCTGCCTCAAGCACCTCGTGGCCAACGAGTCCGAGACCCTGCGCAACTACATGAACTCCGTCGTCAGCGAGACGGCCCTGCGCGAGGTGTACCTACTGCCGTTCGAGATCGCGGTCCAGGACGCCGACGCGTGGTCGATCATGGCCGCCTACAACGACATCAACGGTGTCGCCGCGACGGAGCAGAACCACGTCAACAACACCGTCGTCAAGGGCGACTGGGGCTGGGACGGGCTGCTCATGTCGGACTGGTTCGCCACGAAGACCTCTGCTCCGGCGGCCCTCGGCGGGCTCGACCTCGTCATGCCCGGCCCGGACGGCCCTTGGGGCGAGGCGCTGGTCGCCGACGTCGAGTCCGGCGCCGTGCACGAGTCGGTCATCGACGAGCACGTCGTGCGGTTGCTCCGCCTGGCCGAGCGCGTCGGCGCCCTGGGCTCGACGGACGAGCAGCGGGTGTGGCCGACCGAGTCGCTCGCCCCCGACGCCCCGGCCCGGCGCGCGCAGCTGCGCCGCCTCGCCACCGACGGCATGGTCGTGCTGAAGAACGCCGGAGGCATCCTGCCCCTGGCCGCAACAGGACCAGACTCCGGCGCGGGCACCGCGGGGGATGCCCGCGCCGGCACCGTCGCGCTCATCGGTCGCCACGGCATCGACACCATCTGCATGGGTGGAGGCTCTGCCACGGTGAACCCGCCCTACCAGGTCTCGATCGCCGAGGGCCTCGAGGCCGCGATCGGCGACCGTCTCCTGGTCGTCGACGGTGTCGAGGTCCGCGATCGTGCGGTCGTCGCCGAGCCCTCCGCCATCACCGACCCGGAGACGGGCGAGCCCGGCCTGCGCGTCGCCTACCTCGACGCCGAGGGTGTCGTCATGGCCAGCGAGCACAGCAGCGTCGCCTCGATCGTGACCGGCTGGGACGACGTGCTGCCGCGTCCGACCGAGCAGGTCGTGCTGACGGCCCGCCTCACGGGCTCCGGGCCGGTCCGCCTCGGCGTGCTCGGCACCGGCACCTGGACGATCGACCTCGACGGCGAGCGGGTCGGATCCGCCGAGCTGGTCGCCGAGGGGTTCGACCCCGGCGAGTCGATGCTCAAGCCCCCGGTCTGGACCATCGACACCGACGCGACCACGACGACCGACGACGAGGGCACGCGCGAGGGCGCGCTCGTCACCGCGACCGTGACCGTGGTCCGCTCGGAGCCGCAGCCCGGCCCCGACGGCAAGCTCAGCACCCTCTCGCACGTCATCGCGTCCGGCATGGGGATGAAGGGGCTCGTCGTCTCCCCGGTCCCCGCACCCGCGTCCGAGGTCCTCGAATCGGTAACTGCCGCAGCGGCATCCGCTGACGTCGCGGTCGTCGTCGTCGGCCTCACCGAGGAGCAGGAGACCGAGGCCACCGACAAGTCGACCCTCGCCCTGCTCGGCGACCAGGACGCCATGGTCTCGGCCGTCGCAGCCGCCGCGAGCCGCACGGTCGTCGTCGTCAACGCCTCCACCCCGGTGCTCATGCCGTGGTTCGACGAGGTCGACGCCGTCCTCGTCGTCGGCCTGCCCGGTCAGGAGGGTGGCCACGCGGTGGCCGATGCCCTGCTCGGGGTGCGTGAGCCCGCAGGTCGCCTGGTCACCTCGTGGCCGAGCGCCGACGAAGCAGCCCCGGCCTGGGAGGTCGTCCCCGACGGCCTGACGCTGGAGTACACCGACGGCACCTTCGTCGGCTACCGCGGGTTCGCTGCCGGTCACGCCCCTGCCCCGGCCCACTGGCTCGGTGCCGGTGACGGGTATGGCGCGTGGACCTACGGCGCCGCCCGCCTCCTCGAGGGCGGGTCGGGTGCGCCCTCGGTCGAGGTGACCGTGGCGAACAGCTCGACCCACGACTCGCGCGAGGTGGTGCAGGTCTACCTGCGCCCCGACACCGAAGACCAGCCGGTGCGCCTCGTCGGGTTCGCCCCGGTGCAGGTGGCCGCGGGATCCGAGGCCACGGTCACGGTGGACACCGACGCCCGGTTGTGGCGTCGCTGGGACGAGGCGGCGAACGCCTGGGGCGAGCCGCTGACCGGCGGCACCCTCCTCGTCGCCCGGGGCCTCGGCGACGTGCAGGCCGAGCTGCCCCTCGCCTGACGCCGGCTCACGGCTCCTGCCTTCGCCGGGTCGATGTGAGCACGCCGCACATCACGGGCGCGTTCACATCGACCCGCGGAGGATCAGGGAGGCGAAGGGGAGGGAGGGGGAGCAGGTGAGCACACGGCATACAGTCACTGACATGTCAGCCACGTCGGACCGGGCCGCACCCCGCCGCGGGCGTGGCCGTCCGCGCGGCACCGGCACCGGCCAGACCCGCGAACGCATCGTCGCGGCGGCGGCGGAGCTGTTCGCCGAGCGCGGGTTCCACGCGACGCCGATGACGAGCATCGCCGAGGCCGCCGGGCTGAGCCAGACCGGGTTGCTGCACCACTTCCCCGCGAAGGAGGAGCTGCTCGCCGCGGTGCTCGAGCAGCGCGACCTGCGCGACCTCGAGACCCTCGCGTCGACCCACGACCACCTCCCCCGCGGCTGGGAGGTGTGGGACGACATGGTCAGGCTCGTCGGGCTCAACAGCGAGCGTGAGGGTTTCGTGCGGTTGTTCACCAGCCTGGCCGGCGAGGCCGTCGACCCGTCCCACCCCGGCCACGGCTGGCTCGGGGCGCACCACAGCGCAGCGGTCGAGTCGCTCGCGCACGCGCTGCGCGAGGCGGCGCGCGACGGGAAAGCGGACGAGGACATCCCGGCCGAGCAGCTCGCCCGGCAGGCGGTCGCGCTGATGGACGGCCTGCAGCTGCAGTGGCTGATGCGCCCGGACGAGGTCGACATGGCCGCCGACTTCGCCTCCTGGGTGGAGACGGTCCGCCTCCGCTGGGGCACCTAGGCCTCAGAGATCGGGCGCGACCAGTCGCACCAACCCCCGCTGGTATGCCGCGTGCAGCCTGCGCGGGACGCTCGGCCTCGTCGCCGGTGGGCGGCGGGCACCGGGAGCGCCGCCCTCGACAGCCATCCCCGGGACCGGGACGAGGTGGGGCTCCGTGGCCTTCCACCCCGACCGGCGGTGGTGGGTGCGCGACCTCGAGGAGCGGCCCTTCGGCGCCGCCATCAGCGCGTCGTCCCGTAGCGGCGGCGGAACTGCTCGACGCGGCCCTCGCTGTCCAGCACCCTGGCGCGGCCGGTCCAGAACGGGTGCGAGGCACTGCTCACCTCCACCTTGACCAGCGGCAGGGTGCGGCCGTCGGTCCAGGTGGTCGTCAGGGACGTGACGACCGTGGAACGGGTCAGGAAGGCGTCGCCGGTGGTGGCGTCCTCGAAGACGACGGGGCGGTACTCGGGGTGGATTCCAGGTTTCATGGGAGCTCCTCGGGTGGTGGTCGGTGGCGCGGGCCAGGATGGGTGGACCGCGTGGGTGGACCGGATGGGTGGACCGGGGCGGTCAGGCGATGTCGGAGTAGCGGCCGAGCCAGGGGTCGAACTCGTCGTCGAGCCCGACCCAACCGCCGAGCCCGCCCGCGAGCTCGGCATCGGTCAGCAGGGCTCCGCGCAGGGCCGCGGCCACCTGCTGCTGGCCCTCCCCCCGGCCGGTGACGACGACCCGGGTGCGCGGCCGTCGCCCCTCCCAGGTCCCGCTCGTGCCGATGCTGAGTTGACCGCCCGACCCGTCCCAGACGCCGACTCCGCCGGGCCTGGTCGGCAGCCAGAAGCAGCCACGACCTCGCAGTCCACCACCTCCGAGGTGCTCCAGGTCGCGCATCAACCGACCGGGGTGGAACGGTCGCCAGGTGTCCAGCACGACCGACCAGATGCCCTCGGCAGGAGCGAAGGCTGCCACGGCGTCGGAGGGCGCGTCGTCACCCGGAAGACCGGTGGGCCCCGCGGAGCGGGTGAGGGGGTGCACCCACTGCTCCGCTGCTCGGTGGTCGCGCCGCCCACCCAGCAGGTCGGCGGGCACGAGCGTGCTCACCTCGGGGACGACCCGGGACCCCGGACGGCGCAGGGCGTCGAGCAAGGCCGCGGCCTCCTCGGAGGTCGACCCGTCGGCGAGCGCCAGCACGTCGGCATACTCGAGCTGCGCTGCCAGGGCCTCTCCCCAGGCGCGCGCATCGCCGGGAAAGCCCTCCTCGTCGCGTTCGCGCAGGAGGTCGTCCCCGAAGACGTCGTCGACCACGGCCTGCCCGTCGAGGGCCACGACGACGCGCGCCACCTCGAGGTGGGCGACGGCTCGACGGGAGCCGATCACCATGTCGCGGATGCCACGCACCACAGGCGCGGGGTCCGCAGCCAGCGGCAGGCTCACGACGACCGACTCGTGCTGACCGGCATCCTTGAGCCGCAACAGCATCGGCACGATCTCGTAGCGCAGCGCGCAGGTGAGGCAGGCGTGCTCCAGGGGGATCTCGACGCGCTCCACCACCCCACCGTGGTCGGAGAGACAGCGGGTCAGGACCCCTCGGGTCAGGTCGATCTCGTGGCGCAGCACGGCGGTGCCCGGCAGCGAGAACGCGAGCGCGCCCTCCACCACGGCGGTGTCCGGGCGGGTCATCCCGGCGAGGACGACGACAGGCAGGCGACCAGCGGACGAGAGGTGGGGCTCGGGCGCCCCGGACGGCTGGGAGGAGGTGGACATGGCTTCAGTTGTATATGAGAATGATTTTCATTACAACTCATATCGAGAGGACCACCGTGGCTCGCACCACCGACCTGCGCCCCGTCATCAAGCTCCGTTCCACGGCCGGCACGGGATACACCTACGTCACCCGCAAGAACCGCCGCACCACCCCCGAGCGGCTCGTCGTCCGCAAGTTCGACCCCGTCGTGCGTCGCCACGTCGACTTCCGCGAGGAGCGCTGAACGGTCGGACTACGGAGCGGGGGCGAGAACCCAGAGGACCTCGCAGGGCGCCTCGACCGACGCGTTGCGCCAGGTGTGCGGCGCCCGCCCCGGGAAGGTCATCGCGTCGCCCGGACCGAGGTCCTCCTCGCCGGTCTCGAGGACGATGGTGAGGTGCCCGGCGATGACGTACGCGCACTCCACGTCGCAGTCCAGCGTGTAGAGGTCGTCACCGCCGTTGCCGCCGGCGTCGATGCGGGCGTGGATGATCTCGAGGCCCTGCTGGGTGCCGGGGGTGATGAGCGCCTCGTGGGCACCGGTGCCACCGAAGTTGATCGGCCGCCCCTCGCCGGCCCTGATGACCGCGGTCTCGGGTGGGTCGAACAGGTCACCGACCCGTAGCCCCAGCACCTCGCACACCGTGACCAGCGAGGCCACCGACGGTGACACGTCGTCGCGCTCGAGCCGGCTGACGAACCCCTTGGTCAGCCCTGCCGACTCGGCGACCTGGGCGATGGTGAGGCTGCGGGCCTGCCGCGCGGCGCGGAGCCGGGCGCCGATGCGGACCTGGGTGTCCGGGCGCTCGCGGGCCGCGCGGGACGCCGGTGTCCGGGTGGTCATGGCGCCAGTTCTACAGCAACCGCCCGGACCGGCGCCCCGTCGGCCGCCTCGAGGCGGATCGGCAGGACGGAGACGAACGGGTCGGCGAAGTCGATGTCGCCCAGGCCGCGCAGGTTCTCGATGATGACGCCACCGAGGTCGGCGATGAGGTGGTGGCAGGGGAACCCCACTCCCGGGTGCTCCTCGTCCGGCGTCTCGTCGAGGTTGAGTGCGTCGAGCCCGATGGTGCGCACCCCGAGTTCGAGCAGCCGGCGGCAGGCGTCGGCGTCGAGGTAGGGGTTCTCGAAGTACGCGGGCGTGCCGTAGTGCTCGTCCCACCCGGTGTGCAGCAGCACGATCGTCCCGGGGTCGATGCGGTCAGCCACCGGCTCGATGTGGTCCCAGGTCACGACTCCGCGCGGACCCAGGCCGGTCGCGTCGACGACGACCCCGGGACCGGTGAAGAGCGTCAGGTCCAGCTCGTCGATCCGCGCCCCGGACTCCTCGAAGTGGAACGGTGCGTCGACGTGGGTGCCGGTCTGCGAACCAAGGTGCACGTCGAGCAGGTTGAACCCGTCGCGCTCGATGGTGCTGTGCACGGTCAGCGCGGGCTCGGGGTCGCCGGGGTAGATGACGGTCCCGGGACCGACGGGCACCGACAGGTCGACGATCCGAAGGACTCTCATGGTGAACAACTATTGCATTGCAGTAAACCTCGGCGCTAGCGTTCCCGGCCACAAGCCGCCCTCTGGAGGGAACCCGCATGAGCTCCACGACCACCCCGGCGAACGTCCCCGCCCCACGTCCCAAGGTCACCGACGTCGAGCAGCACGGCATCGACACGATCCCCGACGCCGACCGCACGTCGCGACCGCTCGACCTCTTCCGGATCCAGTTCGGCGGCGCCAACACCTTCGCCACCGTCCTGCTCGGCACCTTCCCCATCGCCCTGGGGCTCTCGTTCTGGCAGGCCGTCGGCGCGACGCTCGCCGGAGTCGTCGTCGGCGCGCTGTTCCTCATGCCGATGGGCCTGTTCGGTCCGCTGACCGGCACCAACAACGCCGTCTCCTCCGGCGCCCACTTCGGCGTCCGTGGGCGCATCGTCGGCTCGTTCCTGTCGCTGCTCACCGCCATCGCCTTCTACTCGATCTCGGTGTGGGTCAGCGGTGACGCGCTCGTCGGTGCGATGGCGCGGTTGTTCGGCGTCCCCGACTCCGACCTGCTGCGCGGTGTCGTCTACGCCGTGCTCGGGGCCATCGTCATCGTGGTCGTCGTCTACGGCTTCCAGTTCATGCTGCTGGTCAACAAGATCGTCGTGGTCGGCAACACCGTCCTCATCCTCCTGGCGATCGTCGCCTACGCCTCGGTGTTCGATGCCTCCTACGACCCCGGCCCCAGCGCGTACGCCCTCGGGACGTTCTGGCCCACCTTCGTCCTCTCGGCGCTCATCGTCATGGGCAACCCCGTGTCGTTCGGGGCGTTCCTCGGCGACTGGTCGCGCTACATCCCGGCTGCGACGTCGCGGAAGTCGTTGCTGGGAGCCACGTTCGGCGCACAGCTGATGACCCTCATCCCGTTCATCTTCGGTGTCGCCACCGCCACGCTGGTCGCCGGTGAGGCCGACTACATCGTCGCGCTGATCAAGATCTCGCCGATCTGGTACGCCGTGCTGCTCATGGTCGTCGCGTTCCTCGGTGGCCTCTCGACGGGCGTCACCTCGCTCTACGGCACCGGCCTGGACTTCTCGTCGGTGTTCCCGCGGCTGAGCCGGGTGCAGGCGTCGCTGTTCATCGGCCTGCTCGCCTTCGTCTTCATCCTCGTCGGGCGACTGGCCTTCGACCTCATCGCCAGCGTCAACGCGTTCATCGGCGCCATCGTCATCTGCACGACGCCGTGGATGGTCATCATGACGATCGGCTACATCGTCCGTCGCGGCCACTACCGCCCCGCCGACGTGCAGGTGTTCAACCTCGGGATGCGCGGCGGCGCCTACTGGTTCCGCAACGGCGTCAACTGGCGCGGCATGGTCGCGTGGATCCCGGCGGCCGTGGCCGGCCTGATGTTCGCCAACTACCCGCCGCTCATCGAGGGCCCCTTCCGCAACGCCGTCGGTGGTGGCATCGACATCAGCCTGCCCGTGGCGATCGGTGTCGCTGCGGTCCTCTACCTGGGCCTGCTGTATGCCGTGCCGGAGCCCCGGTACGTGTTCGGCCCGCAGGGCCCGCGCTGGGTCCCCGCAGCCGACGGTGACGAGCCGCCGGTGGTGGCGGACGAGTCGGCGTCCCAGCACCGCAAGGGCCGTCGCGGCCGCACCATGGACGAGTCGGTCACGGCCGAGCTGGAGGCCCGCATCGATGGCTGACGCAACGACCCCGCTGCACCAGACCCTGCCGCGCATCACCGAGGGCGGTCGCGTCGGCCAGGTCGACGCGACCGTGGTCCCGCGGTTCGCCGGCCCCCCGACCTTCGCGCGGCTGCCCCGCGTGGACGAGGTCTCCGACGTCGACGTGGCGGTGCTCGGTGTCCCGTTCGACGCCGGGGTGTCCTACCGCCCCGGCGCACGGTTCGGCCCGGCCCACATCCGCGAGTCCTCCCGGTTGCTGCGCCCCTACAACCCCGCTCAGGACGTGTCACCCTTCGCCGCCCAACAGGTCGTCGACGCCGGCGACCTCGGCGTCAACCCGTTCTCGATCGACGAGGCCGTCGACAGCATCGAGGCCGGCGCACGGGCCGTCCTCGAGCGCGCGGGGCGGATGCTCACCCTCGGCGGCGACCACACGATCACGTTGCCGCTGCTGCGGGCCCACGCCGCAGCGCACGGCCCGATCGCCGTGGTGCACTTCGACGCCCACCTCGACACCTGGGACACCTACTTCGGCGCGCGCTACACGCACGGCACACCGTTCCGCCGGGCGTCCGAGGAGGGGCTGCTCGACAAGGAGGCCTGCCTGCACGTCGGCTCGCGGGGACCGCTCTACTCCGCTAAGGACCTCGACGACGACGCCACCCTCGGCTTCGCCATCGTCCCCAGCGTGGAGATGGACGACCTCGGCGCCCGCGGCGTGATCGAGCGCATCCGTGACCGCGTCGGCGACCGGCCGGTCTACGCCTCCATCGACATCGACGTCCTCGACCCGGGGTTCGCCCCCGGCACCGGCACCCCCGAGACCGGTGGGCTCACCGGGCGCGAGCTGCTCGCGATCCTGCGCGGCTTCGCCGACCTCAACCTCATCGGCGCCGACGTCGTGGAGGTGGCCCCGGCCTACGACCACGCCGAGGTCACCGGCATCGCCGCCTCCCACGTCTCCTACGAGCTGCTCAGCGCGATGGCGCCCCGAGCCGACAGCGAGGTGTCCCGGTGACCACCACCCCCGACGCGTCCCAGACCGTGCAGCAGGAGGTCCTGGCCGCCGCCGACGCCGTGGTGCGCGCCTTCGCGGGCGGCGACAGCGCCGCATACTTCGCCTGCTTCGCGCCGGAGGCGACGTTCGTCTTCCACACGACGCCGCAGCGGTTGGGATCCCGCGCGGCGTACGAGGCGCTGTGGGAGCAGTGGGTCACCGAGGACGGCTTCAGGGTCGTCGCGTGCGCGTCGAGCAACCAGCACGTGCAGGTCCTCGGCGCCGACTCGGCCGTCTTCGTCCACGACGTCGCCACGGTCCTCGAACTCGGTGGTGCTCGCGAGGAGCTCAGCGAGCGCGAGACCATCGTGTTCGAGCGCCGCGACGAGGTCTGGATGGCGGTCCACGAGCACCTCTCCCCCACACCTTTGGTCCAATAGGCCGGGTGAGCAGGGACGAGACGGCAGCGGGCGGCCGGCGCGGCGATCCGGCACAGAGCCGCGAGATCCTGCGGCTGGCGGTCCCGGCGTTCCTCGCGCTCGTCGCGGAGCCGATGTTCCTGCTCGCCGACTCGGCGATCATCGGGCACCTCGGCACCGCCCAGCTCGCCGGTCTCGGGGTCGCGAGCGCGACCCTGCTGACCGCGGCCAACCTGTTCGTCTTCCTCGCCTACGGCGCCACGTCGATCGTCGCCCGACAGGTCGGGGCAGGCAGCGAGCGGGGCGCCCTGGAGGCCGGGATCGACGGCACCTGGCTCGCGGTCGGGCTCGGCGCCGCCACCGGACTGGCGGTCGCCCTGGCCGCCGAACCGCTGTGCCGGCTGTTCGGTGCCTCCGAGGCCGCGATCGGTTTCGCCACGACCTACCTGCGGATCTCGGCCATCGGCATCCCTGCGATGTTGGTGGCGCTGGCCGCGACGGGCGTGCTGCGCGGGCTGCAGGACACCAGGACCCCGCTGGTCGCCTCGGCGGTCGGGTTCGGCGCGAACATCGTGCTCAACCTGCTGTTCGTCTACGGGTTCGGGTGGGGCATCGCCGGCTCGGCGTGGGGCACCGTCCTCGCCCAGACCGGTATGGCGCTGGGCCTGGTCACCGTCCTCGTTCGCCACGCGCGGCGGGCCGGCGCGGGGTTGCACGCCCACCCGGCCCGCGTCCTCAAGGCTGCTGTGACCGGGGTCCCGCTGCTCGTGCGGACCCTGGCGCTGCGCTCCATCCTGCTCGTGACGACATGGGTCGCGGCCGGGCTCGGCGACGTCCCTCTCGCCGCGCACCAGGTCGCCGCCACCGTCTGGTCGTTCCTCGTCTTCGCCCTCGACGCCCTCGCCATCGCGGCGCAGGCGTTGACGGGCAAGGCCCTCGGCGCCGGTGACGTGCGCGCTGCTCGCGCTGCCACGTCGACGATGATCCGCTGGGGCGTCTGGGGAGGAGCCGTCCTCGGGGTCGTCCTGCTGGCGCTGCACACGGTGATCCCGGCCGCTTTCACCCAGGACCCGGCGGTGCGCTCGGCCCTCGCGGCGGCCCTGGTCGTCGTGGCCCTCGGCCAGCCGCTGTCGGGCTACGTATTCGTCGTCGACGGCGTCCTCATCGGGGCGGGTGACGGCCGGTGGCTCGCCAAGGCGATGGTCGCGACCCTCGTCCTCTACCTCCCGCTGGCCCTCGGGGTCCACCTCAACGGCGACCGGCTGCTCGAGTCAGGGGTGCCTTTCGCGATGGGTGCGCTGTGGGTCGCGTTCACCGGCTTCATGGCGATCCGTGCGGTGTTCTTCTGGACCCGCATCCGCGGGGACGCCTGGATGGTGACCGGCGCCGCTCGCTGACGATCGGCGCCATACGGGCTCAGCCGATGCGCGTCGCGGCTTCGCGGCGTGGGTCGCCGGCTGCGACGAGGTCGCCGTCGGCCCCGCGTGCTGCGGCGCCGACCCCGCCGAAGAACATCGAGATCTGGCTGTGGGTGAAGGCCGGCAGCCCCATCGCCTCGACAGCGGCCGCGATGGCAGGGTCGTCCTCGTGGTCGACGCGGGTGCTGCCGTCGTCGAGGATCCGCACGTGCGCGCGCGGTGCGTCGATGGCCTCCTGGAGCGAGTCACCGTGGTGGCAGTAGCGGCCGAGCACCTGCATGAGGGCCGTGGTGATCCGGTCGGCGCCGGGGCTCCCGATCGCCAGCGCCGCGCCGGCGCTCGACCGGGCGACGGACGGGGCCATGTTGGACGCGAGCCGGGTGCCGGGGGTGAGCGCGTGCAGGCCGAGACGGTTGAGCTCGGGCTCGCCGAGGCAGTTGTTGAGCATCATCCCCGTGCCGGGAACCGTTGCGCCCGAACCGTATCCGCTGGATGCCGTGATGGCGCAGACCGTCCCGTCGCTGTCGACAGCCGACACGTTCGCGGTCGACGAGGAGGTCGGCAGTCCCGCCAACCCGTGGCGCTCGACGAGGTCGAGCAGCGCGTAGCCGTCCTCCTCGAGGTCGGTCGACAGGTCGTGCACCTTGTGGCGGTACGCGAGGACGCGGCGCTGCACGTCGATGACCTGCTGCCAGTCCCACCGGTCGGCGCCGAGCTCGCGGAGCATCACGGCCAGCATGGGGCCACCGACCGAGGGCGGCGGGTTGGTGGCCACGTCCCAGTCGCCGAGCCGCATCCGCAGCGGGGTGCGGACCACCGCCCGGTATGCCGCGAGGTCGGCTGCCGTCACGAGCCCACCCCGCTCGGCGCAGTCCTCGGCGATCCGGGCCGCGAGCTCCCCGGTGTAGAGGTCCTCGGCGCCGCGCTCCCCGAGGTGCTCGAGCGTCAGCGCGAGGTCGGGGTTGGTGATCATCTCGCCCGGGGCGAGAGCCGAGCCGTCGGCCCGCTTCACCAGGGGGGCCGTGTGCTCGTCCCATCCGAAGACGCTGTCACCGGTGATGGCGAGGTAGCTCGCAGCAGCGCCGCCGATGGCGTACCCGTCGCGAGCGGTGGCCACGCTCGGTGCGAGCACGTCGGCCCACGCCGCGCTGCCGTGCCGCTCGTGCGCCATACCGAGGGCGGCGAAGGCTCCCGGCGTCGCGACGGAACCATGGCCGGCGTAGAGCGTCAGGCCACCACCGTAGGAGGTGGTGATCTCCCGCAGTCCGGTGCCGAAGCGGTCGGTGGGCAGGCCGCGTCCCGGCATCTCGACGTTGCCGTCGACCACCTCGGGCTCGCCGTCGGCCGGCCAGATGCTGACGAACGCGCCGCCGAGCATCGACACGATCCCCGGCTCGGTCGACATGGCGGCGACGATCGCCGCGATGGCCGCGTCGACGGCGTTGCCCCCGGCACGGACGGCGGCCACCCCCGCCTCCGCCGACACCGGTCCGGTGCCCGCGACCGCCACACGCCTGTCCATGCGCCGATTCTGCCCCGCCGCACCGCCTCGTGCGCGATCTGACCACCGCCGGTCTGGCGTGGACGTGGACGGCACGCCGACCACGGCCGCGGCTAGGGTCCGAGGGTGCTCGAGGTGCTCCTGCTCGTCGTCGCCGCCCTCGTGGTCGGCTACTCGAAGACCTCCATCGGCGGGTTGTCGGCCATCTCGATCGCGATCTTCGCCAACGTCATGCCCGCCCGGGAGTCGACGGCGGCGATCCTGCTGCTGCTCATCACCGGCGACGTCGTGGCGGTCTGGAAGTACCGCAGGCACGCCGACTGGTCCCTGTTGAAACGTCTCGTGCCCAGCGTCCTGCCAGGGCTCGCGCTCGGCGCGGCGTTCCTCGCCGTCGTCGACGACACGGTGCTGCGCCGCTCGATCGGTGTGCTGCTGCTGGTCCTGGCCGCCCTCCAGCTCGCCCTGCGTTTCCGTTCGCCGGACACCTCGGGCCTGGCCCGATCGCGTCCCGCCGCCCTGGGGACCGGTCTCGCAGCAGGGTTCACCACCATGACGGCCAACGCCGCCGGGTCGGTGATGACGCTCTACCTCGTCGCGCGAGGGGTGGAGAAGAGCAGGTTCCTCGGGACGGGCGCGCTGTTCTTCTTCGGGGTCAACCTCTGCAAGATCCCGTTCAGCGCCGGGCTCGGGCTGTTCACCGCGGAGACGCTCCGGCGGACGGTCCTGCTCATCCCGTTCGTGCTGCTCGGGACGTGGGCCGGGCTGCACACCGCGCGACGGCTCAGCCAGGAACGCTTCGACCAGGCGGTGCTCGCCGCGACCATCGTCTCGGCCGTGGCGCTCGTCGCCCGCTGAGCGCCTACTGGTCCTGCGGGCCGACGAGCGGACGCTGGTTCTTCTTGTGCTCGACGTACTCCGCGTAGGCCCGCTGCGTCGACGCCAGCTCGGACTCGGCGCTGACCGGGACGTCCCACCAGCTGTCGCTGTCGGGGGCGAAGACGGTCGGGTCGGTCTCGACGTGGATGACCACCGGACCGCCGTCAGCAGGAGCCGCCTTGGCCTCCTTGACCGCCTGCTCGAGCTCGGCGCGCGAGTGCACCTCGATGACGTGGGCACCGAGGCTGCGGGCGTTGGCCGCCAGGTCCACCGGTAGCGGGGCCCCGTCGAGTCGTCCCGACGCCTGGTCGCGGTAGCGGTAGCGCGTGCCGAACCGCTGCGAGCCCAACGACTCCGACAGCGACCCGATCGAGTGGAAGCCATGGTTCTGGACGAGCACCACGACGACCTTGACCCGCTCCTGCACCGCGGTGACGAGCTCGGTCGGCATCATGAGGTAGCCGCCGTCACCGACCATCGCGAACACGTCACGACTCGGGTCCGCGAGCCGGATCCCGATGGACGCCGGGACCTCGTAACCCATACAGGAGTAGCCGTACTCCACGTGGTAGCCCTTGCGGTCACGGACCCGCCACAGCTTGTGCAGGTCTCCGGGCATCGACCCGGCGGCGCACAGGACCACGTCGCGCGGGTCGGTCCGCTCGTTGACGACGCCGAGCACCTCGGCCTGGGTCAGCAGGCCCGGCGCCAGGGTGTCGGTCACCTCCGCAGAGGGTTCGTATGCAGCGACGACCTTCTCGTCCCAGGCCTGCCACAGCGTGACCTGGCGTTCGCGGTAGGACGTGTCGACGGAGTACCCGTCGAGCGCGGCGGTCAGTGCGGACAGGGCGGCACGCGCGTCGGCGACCACCGGCAGCCCGGCCTGCTTCCCGGCGTCGAACCGCGCGACGTTGATGTTGACGAACCGGACACCCTTGTCCCGGAAGGCCGTTCGCGAGGCTGTCGTGAAGTCGCTCCAGCGCGTGCCGATGCCGATGACCACGTCGGCCTCGGCGGCGAGAGCGTTGGCAGCCGTGGTGCCGGTCGACCCGACGGCCCCCATGAGCTGCGGGTGTCCGTGCACGAGCGAGCCCTTGCCGGCCTGGGTCTCCCCGACGGGGATGCCGGTGGCGTCGCAGAAGTCCGACAGCGCCGACTCCGCGCCGGAGTAGTGGACACCGCCTCCGGCGACGACGAAGGGCCTTGAGGCAGAACGGATCAGCGCTGCCGCGTCGTCGATGTCCACGGCCTCGGGGACGGGTCGGGCGATCCGCCAGGTGCGCTCGGCGAAGAGCTCGACGGGCCAGTCGAACGCCTCGGCCTGCACGTCCTGCGGCAGGGCGATCGTGACGGCACCGGTCGCGGCGGGGTCGGTGAGCACCCGCATCGCCGCCAGCAATGCCGACGGCAGCTGCTCTGGGCGGTTGACGCGGTCGAAGAACGCCGAGAGCGGCCGGAACGCGTCGTTGACGGTGACGTCCGCGGCATACGGCTGCTCGAGCTCCTGGAGCACCGGGGCGGCGACACGTGTCGCGAACGTGCCCGAGGGCAGCAGCAGCACCGGGATCCGGTTGATCGTCGCGAGCGCAGCGCCGGTGAGCATGTTGGTCGAGCCCGGGCCGACCGAGGCGGTGCAGGCCCACGTCTGGAGCCGGTCCTTGTGCTTGGCGTAGCCGACGGCGGTGTGGACCATCGCCTGCTCGTTGCGGGCGAGGACGTACGGCAGGTGCCGGTCGTGGTCAGCCGAGTCGTCGGCGAGCTCGCCCTGGAGCAGCGCCTGGCCGATGCCGGCGACGTTGCCGTGGCCGAAGATGCCGAAGCACCCGGCGAAGAGCTTCTGCCGCTCGCCGTCACGCTCGCTCCACTGCTCGCCGAGGAACCGCACGACGGCCTGGGCCACGGTGAGGCGGACGGTCGACGCTCCGGTCGCGGACGCGGGTTCAGCAGCGGTCATCGGGTCCCTCCCAGGGGCAGTCGCGGGTCGACGTCCTGACCCTTCCAGGTCTGGCGCACCCAGCCGTGGGCCGGGTCGTCGCAGATCAGCCAGGCCCGCTCGGCGCCGGGGCCGGCCATGACGTTGAGGTAGTAGAGGTCGTAGCCGGGGACGGCCATCGCGGGGCCGTGCCAGCCGTGCGGCACGAGGACGACGTCACCGGTACGCACCTCGGCGAGCACGTCGATCGGACGCTCGTCGGTCCCGTAGACCCGTTGGTAGCCAACGGGATCTGCGTCGTCGGGGGCGGGTGAGCCGGCGGACACCTGCACCTCGAAGTAGTAGATCTCCTCGAGCTCGGTCTCGACGCCCTCGCGCTCCTCGTCGTGCTTGTGCGGCGGGTAGGAGCTCCAGTTGCCGCCCGGCGTGATGACCTCGCAGGCGATGATCGAGTCAGCGTCGAGGACGCCGGGGATGCCGAAGTTGCGGACCTCCCGGCTGGCGACACCCGCGCCGCGCAGCTCGACCGGCACCTCGGCTGCAGGCAGGTGCCGGAACGCGGGGGCCTGCGGTGCCGCTGCCCGCGCCGCGCAGACCGCCACCCGGGCGGGCCCGTCGTGGGCGACCACGGTGAAGCCACGGTCACGGGCCACGTAGGCGACATCCGTGGGGCCGGCGAAGACCGAGGCGCGCCCGGCGAGCACCGCCGAGTCCTCCTCCGAGGACACGGTGACCGTTCCCGACAGCGGGACGACGACGTGCTCCCACTTTCCCGCCGCGAACTCACGACGCTCCCCGGCATCCAGCCGACCGGCATACAGGCCGGTGTGCTGCCAGCCCTCGACGGCCTGGTCGATCGCGACCTCCCACCCACGGTCGGCGACGGTGCCGAGCGGACGCACCCAACGGGCGTTGTCGCTCACCGGCTCACCCCGTGCACGAGCTCGGCGGCGATGTCGACCGCAGCACCGACGTCACTATCCGGCGGGTAGAGCAGGGCCCGGCCGACGACGAGACCGCGCACGGCTGGCAGGTCGAGCGCCTTGCCCCAGGAGGCATAGGTCTCGTGGGGGTCACCCACGGGGTCGCCACCGAGCAGGAGCGTCGGCAGCGTCGTCGCGTCCATGACCCGCGGCAGGTCGTCGACGACCGGCAGCTTGAGCCAGGTGTGGGCGCTGGACGCGCCCAGGGCCGAGGCCACGTGGATCGAGGTGATGACGGAGTCGGGGTCGAGCAGGTTGACCACGCGCCCGTCGCGGCGCTGCGACAGGAACGGCTCGACCATCGCCATGAGGCCCAGCTCGGCGAGCTCGGTCACCGCCTGCGCGCTGGACTCCAGAGTGCGCACGGTGCCCGGGTCGTCGAACGCGATGCGGGTCAGCATCTTGCCGCCGTCGAGCCCGAGGGCCGCGAGGTCGCTGGCGCGATAGGCGGTGAAGCGGTCGTCCAGCTCGAACGAGGAGCCCTGCAGCCCACCGCGGTTCATCGAGCCGACGACGACCTTTCCCTCGAGGGCTCCGAGCAGCAGCAGGTCGTCGAGGATGTCGGGGGTGCCGAGGACACCGTCGACACCGGGTCGCGCGAGCGCGGTGACGAGGCGCTCGAGCAGGTCGGTGCGGCTGGCCATGGCCCGCGGTTGGTTGCGGACACCGAGCGCCGCGCGTGCCGGGTGGTCGGCGGCGACGAGCAGCATCCGTCCGTCGCGGCGCACGACCTGGCGCAGCCGGCGGTTCTCCCACTCCTCGCCGATGCGGTGCGGCTCCCGCGCCCGGATCTCGGTGAGGTCGGCGACGTTGACGCGGGGGGCGGTCATGACCGGCTCCCGGCCGGGGCGCGCCCTGCGAGCAGCGCCTCCACCTCGGCGGTCGTGGGCATGGCCGTCGAGCACTCGAGCTTGGAGGCCACGACGGCCCCGGCGACGTTGGCGAACTCCAGCGTGCGACGCAGGTCCCAGCCCTCCAGCAGACCGAGGCAGAGCGCACCACCGAAGGCGTCACCGGCACCGAGCCCGTTGACCACCTCGACGGGGAACGGTGGCACCTCGACGCGTTCGTCGCGCGTCGCGGCCAGCACCCCCTTGGGTCCCTGCTTCACCACGGCGAGCTCGACGCCGCGCTCGAGGAGGGCGTCGGCGGCACGCTGCGGGTCGGTCTCGCCGACGGCGACCTGGCACTCCTCGCGGTTGCCGACGGCGACGGTCACGTGCTCGAGGGCCTGATCCACCTGCGCACTCGCCTCCTCCGGGTGCGGCCAGAACATCGGCCGGTAGTCGAGGTCCAGGACGGTGTGGATGCGTCGGCCGCGCGCCTGCCAGGCGGCGAGGTGCGCAGCGCGGCTTGGCTCCTGCGAGAGGCCGGTGACGGTCGCCCAGAAGATCCGGGCGTCCCGGATCGCCTCGATCGGCAGCTCGTCGGCCTCGATCATCAGGTCGGGGGCGATGGGGTAGCGGTAGAAGTACAGCGGGAAGTCGTCCGGTGGGTGCACCTCGCAGAACGTCACCGGTGTGGGTGGGCCCTCCACGGCGGTGACGAACTCGTCGTCGACGCCGAACTCACGCAGCGCCCGGTGGATGTACCGCCCGAACGGGTCGTCACCGGTGCGGGTCAGCAGCGCCGTCCGCAGCCCGTGCCGCGCGGCGGCGACAGAGACGTTGGTGGCGCTGCCGCCGAGGAACTTCTGGAACGTCTCGACGTCCTCGAGCCCCACCCCGTGCTGGAGCGGATAGATGTCGACCCCGGTGCGCCCCACCGCCACGACATCGTACGGCGCGGACCCACCAGCGGTTCCGGCCTCACCCGGGCGGTCGCTCACGGTCCCATCCGACACCACGTCAGCTCCTCACGCTCGGCGAAGCGCCCTCGGCCACCTCGAGCAGGTGGTCGAGACTGGTCCGCACCGCACCGATGGGACCATCACGACCGGGGTCGGCGGGCAGGATGGTGTCCTGCTCCAGGACGTACCACCCGTCATACCCCTGCGCCTCGAGCGCGCCGACGATGGCGGCGATGTCGACGTCGCCCTCGCCGAGGGGGACGTACATGCCGGCGGCGACGGCCTCGGTGTAGGTGGCCTCGCCGGACTGCACCTGGCGCGCCCAGTCGAGCCTGACGTCCTTGAGGTGCACGTGGGCGATCCGCTCGGGCGACGTGACCGCCACGGCGACGGGGTCACCGCCGCCGATGAGGAGGTGGCCGGTGTCGAGGCACAGCCCGATGCGGCTGCCTGCGAGCACCCGTGCCGTCTCGTCGCCGCTCTCGATCATCGTGCCGACGTGCGGGTGCAGCGTCGCGGTCAGGCCACGGGTCGACGCCGCCTCGCTGATGCGGTCGAGGTTGGCGAGCAGGGCGGTCCACGCGGCGTCGTCGAGGACCGGACGCTCGTCGTAGCCGTCCATCCCGGAGGCTGCTGCGAGGACCACGGTCGAGGCCCCGGCACGGACGAGGGCCTCCATGGCCGGCTCGACGTCGGGCAGCGGGTCGTGCGCAGGATCGTGCAGGACGACGGGCACGAACTGCCCGACCGCGTGCAGTCCGTGAGCCGCTAGCGTGCGTGCGCGCTCGTCCAGGTCCTCGGGCAGGAAGCCATCAGGGCCGAACTCTGTTGCGGCCAGACCGATCTCGGCCATCTGCGTCAGGACGGTCTCGGCGTCGTACTGCCACCCCCAGCCCGGCACCTCGCAGACGCCCCACGAGATGGGGGCGCCGGCCACACGCTGCGCGACAGGGCGGCGCCCGCCGCCCTGTCCCTGGGGCCCCTCCGGCTGCTCCACGGAGTGCTCGACGTCGGCGCTCACAGCCCCTCCACCTCGTCGAGCCGGACCACGCGGCCCTCACGGCGGGAGGTGTCGCAGGCCTCGGCGATCCGGAACGCCTGCAACGCATCGGCGACGGTGCACGGCGAGGGGATGGCTCCCCGCGCGACGTCGGCGAAGGCCGTGAGCTCGGCGCGGTAGGCCGGCAGGAAGCGGTCCATGAACGACACGTGCACCGGACCCGGGGGGAACGACACCCCCGGCTCGACCGATCGCAACGCCAGCGAGTCGTCGAGCCCGACGGCGACGCTGCCCCGGCTGCCGACGACCTCGAGCCGCACGTCGTGCCCCTGGCCGGTGTATCGCGAGGACGACACCTGGGCGATGGTGCCGTCGTCGAGGGTGAGGATGGCCGCAGCCGTGTCGACGTCGCCCGCCTCGGAGAAGAACGACTCCCCCTTGTTCGATCCGGTGGCGAAGACGGACACGACCTCGCGTCCGGTGACGAACCGGATGATGTCGAAGTCGTGGACGTTGCAGTCCCGGAAGATCCCGCCACTGGTCGGGATGTATGCCGCGTGCGGCGGGGCCTGGTCGCCGGTCACCGCGCGCAGGGTGTGCAGGAAGCCCAGGTCGCCGCTGGTGACGGCCTCGGCCGCGGCGCGGTAGCCGGCGTCGAAACGTCGCTGGAACCCGATGTGCACCGGGACGTCCGCGCTCGCCTCGAGCTTGGCGAGCTCCAGGCTCTCGGCGAGGGTGCCGGCCACCGGCTTCTCGCAGAAGGTGGGCACCCCGGCCTCGATCCCGGCCCGGATCAGCGAGGCGTGCGCGTTCGTGGCCGCAGCGATGACGAAGCCGTCGACCCCCTCGGCCAGCAGCGCCTCCGGGGACTCGGCCCAGGCCACCCCCAGCTGCTCGGCGACGGCCCGGCCGACTTCGGCGTTGACATCGGTGACGACGAGGTCGTCCACCACGGGGAGGGCTTTGAGGGTGTCGGCGTGGAAGGCGCCGATGCGTCCGACGCCGGCGAGGCCGATGCGCATGACTGCTCCGTTCAGGGCGAGCTCGGGAAGTACGACGCCACAGCCTGACAAGTGGGTCGACAACGTGTCAAGCATATGTCCTGACATTCTCATGTCCTCTAGTCCACCGCTCCGACCCACTATTCTTTCGGCCATGGTGAAGCAGATCGGCGTCCGGATTGACCGGGCCTCCCCCGTGCCGCTCTACCACCAGCTCTCCCAGCAGCTCTCAGCCGCGATCACGAGCGGCGACCTCCAGCCGGGCGACCCGTTCGAGAACGAGATCGCCCTCGGCGAACGGCTCGGGCTGTCCCGTCCCACGGTCCGCCGCGCGTTCCAGGAGCTGGTGTCACAGGGACTGCTCGTGCGCCGACGCGGCCTGGGCACCACCGTCGCCAACCGCAAGGTCCACCGTCGGGCCGAGCTCACCAGCCTGTGGGACGACCTGGCCCGCGCCGGCGACACCCCGACCACGACCGTCCTGTCGCACGAGCTGGTGCAGGACGAGGTCGCCGCCGCGGCCCTCGACCTGCCCGCCGACACCGTGCTGCTGTGCATCCAGCGGCTGCGCTCCGCCGGGACGACGCCGCTGGCGGTGATGCGCAACTGGCTGCCCCCGGCCGTCGGCGAGATCGCCCGGGACCAGCTCGAGCAGGAGGGCCTCTACGCGGTCCTGCGCGAGCGCGGCATCCGCCCGGTCGTGGCCCACCAGAACATTGGCGCCCGCATGCCCACGGCGGCAGAGCGCCGGCACCTGCGGATCCGGGGGACCGAACCGGTGCTCACCATGACGCGCAGCGCCTTCGACGCCGCAGGCAAGGCCGTCGAGTACGGCGACCACTGCTACAAGGCGTCGAGCTACAGCATCGACGTCATGGTCGACGAGCGCTGAGCGCACCCCTCAGCGGCGGCGGCGCCCAGCGGCGTACCTTGCGACGTGGCACGGCTACTTGGTGGTGAGGCGGACCCGGAAGTCGGCGCTGGTGCCCTCACCCGACACGGTGACACCGAGGGCGGAGAGGCTGGCCAGGTCGGCGACGTCCTTGGGGTCCATGTCGTCCTTGAACTCCGAGACCAGTCCGGCGATGTCGATGTAGACGACCGCGCGGGCGTCCTCGACGTCGTGGACGGCGTCCTGGAAGCCGGGCATCGTGCCGAGGCCGGATCCGGTGACGATCTCTTGGCCGTACTCGTCGGAGGTGGCGAGGACACTGCGTCCCGGTGACGGCAGCAGCGTGAGCTTCTCGCCCCCGAAGGCCTGCCCGGACGTCGCCAGCTTGCCGAGCACGACCTGGTCGCCGTTGCCGACGAGGGCGGCCTTCAGCTGACCGTTGCGCTCCTCCACGCCACCGAGGACGAGGGTGAGCTGGCTGCCCAGCGCTGCATACAGGTCCTCGGGCAGCGAGATGCCGAGGAGTCGTTCGGCCGCGGCCAGCGGACACTCGGATGGTGCGGCGGCTGCTGCACCCTTCGTGGCGCTGGCCCGGCCCTGCGCCGGGACTGAGCCCGAACCGGTGGCCCGGCTGATCTCCGGCCAGGCGGCGCGCAGCTGGGCGCCGCCGTTGGCGATGCTCACGGCGGCCAGGGAGTTCCACGGCAGCGACGTCACGCCGGTGACGTGCTCCTTGCCGACGAACGAAGCCTTGGCACCGTTGGTGTGGCCGGCGAGCTCAAGGTGCGGCCCGTCGAAGCGCAGCGCGATCGCAGTGCGACCGGTGTCGGCGAGGCCGTCGCCGGGCGAGCCGCCCTCTGCCCCGGGGAGGTCGGCGGTGGCGCTGGTCAGGCCTTCGAGGACGTCGCCGGAGAAGAGCGGCAGGGAGCCGACGAGCTCGGCTGCCTTCGCCGAGTCGACCCAGCCGGCGACGATCCCGTCCTCGCCGAGGTCGCCCATGTCCTGGCGGAAGGTCGCGGCCTCGGCCAGCGAACCCCGGGCGGTCGCAGTGAGGACGGCGTCGAGGGCGCTGCCGTCCTTGCCCCGGGTGCAGACCGCGAAGTCCTGCACGACCTGGCAGGTGCCGCCGAGTGCGGTGGCGACCTTCGGCAGGTGCGTGCGCGCGGCACCGGGGTCCTCGACGGCCAGTGCCAGGACGGCGACGGGCTCGTCCTGGGTCGTGGCTCCGGGCACGATGCCGAGCGCGATCCGCTGGCCGATCCACGGCGCGACGTCGGCGCGGTAGTCCACGCCGGCGAGCTGCCCTTCGGCCTGGAGTGCGGTGAAGGCGACCTCGCGCAGGTCCGACGTCTCGCTGACCTTGTCACGAGCCTGCGGGAAGGCGCGCAGGAAGCGGACGGCGTCGACCTTCTGCCCGGCGGAGGGGTTCAGGTCCACCTTGACGAAGGCCACCGTGGTCGAGGGCAGCGCGGTCTCGGGCTGTGGGCCACCCCCACCGAGGGCCGACCACACGAAGGTCCCGCCCGCGCCAGCGGCGACGATGGCGAGCAGGCCGCCCACGAGGGCGACGTTCCGACCACGTCGCCAGCGCGCCACCTTGGCGCTGGCCATGTTTGCGCGCAGGTCGACGGCGAACTCATCGCGATCGGCGGCGGTCAGCGCCTGGACTGGAGCGAGTTGGTCAGCCGGCAGCAGGGTGCTCCCGCTGCTCGGGGCCGGGGCCCCGACGAAGAGGGAGCCGGTCGCAGCGTGCTGGTCGGGCGACGCGAAGATCGATCCCGGTGCCGCCTGGTGACCGGGCCTGCTGGGCACGGCTGCCGCGGTCGTCCCGACCCCGGCAGCCGGGACACCGGCGTCAGGGGGGCCGTCGGAGTCGCCGAGGCCGCCGAGGACCGCGATGTCCGAGGCCGCGACCCCCTCGGCGTCGACGCCGAGGTTGACGACGCGGCGGTCGGGGTCGTCGGCGGTGAGGTCGATGGTCATGGACCCCTCGGCGGCGACGCCGAGGTTGACGACGCGGCGGTCGGGGTCGTCGGCGGTGAGGTCGATGGTCATGGACCCCTCGGCCGCTGCGCCGAGGTCGACCGTGCGACGGTCTGTCAGCTGCGCCCGTCCTGGTCCACGTCCGGCAGCTGTCCCCGGGCCGGCAGAGCCGTCAGACCCAGCCGACCCGGCGGGTTCGACGGCACCGACGGCACCGGCAGATCCCGACCCAGGCAGCGAGAAGATGAACGGCTCGACGGCTGCTCCGGCGAGGTACTGGTCCTGGTAGGCCGAAGGACGGTAGCCGCCGGGCAGGGAGGAGCTCGTGGTCCGGGCCGCCTCGCGGGCAGCCTCCTCGGCCGCCTGCCCCGGCCACAGCTCGGGACCAGGGCGGGCTGACCCCGAGAGGGTCTGCGCCAACCGGAGCGACCGCAGGGACGACGAGGACGGGGCAGAACGCTGCGACAGCTGGAGGCGAGGACGCGCCGATCGCGGCGCAGACTCGCGGCCCGACTCAGACATCCATGCCCCCATACCCAGATCCACTCCGCCCCACGCGGCTGTCCCGAAGCATAGGAAGGGCCCGGTCCCCCACAGGGGGGAACCGGGCCTCAACCAGCCGAACGGTGGATCAGCCGGCCACGACGTCCAGCTTGAGCTTGGCCTGCACCTCGGGGTGCAGACGCACGAGTGCCTCGTGCGTGCCGACCAGCTTGATCGGGGTGCCGATCTCGATCTTGCGACGGTCCAGCTCCGGGCCGCCGGCAGCCTTGACGGCCGCCGCGATGTCGGTGGTGGACACGGCGCCGAACAGGCGACCGCCGGTGCCCGCGTGGGCGACGACCTTGACGGCCTTGTTCTCGAGGTTGCCCTTGATCGACTTGGCCTCCTCGAGCGTCTTCACGGCGCGGACCTCACGGCCCTTGCTGATCGCGTCGACCTGCTTCTGCCCACCCTTGGTCCACGCGGTGGCCAGGCCACGGCGGAACAGGAAGTTGCGGGCGTAACCGTCCTTGACGTCGACGATGTCGCCAGGGTTGCCGAGGCTCGAGACCTCGTGCGTCAGGATGACCTTCATTTCAGTTCCTTCCTGGCCCGGCTCAGCGGGACGAGCTGGAGTAGGGCAGCAGCGCCATCTCGCGGGCGTTCTTGACCGCGGTGGCGATGAGCCGCTGCTCCTGGACAGACACACCGGTCACCCGGCGAGCGCGGATCTTGCCGCGGTCGGAGATGAACTTGCGCAGCAGCGCGGTGTCCTTGTAGTCGATGTTCTCGACCTTCGCCGCCTTCAGCGGGTTGGCCTTCTTCTTGGGCTTGCGCACAACGGGCTTGGCCATCGTGGTGCTCTCCTTCTGCGAAGTGTCTTCGCGGATGAGCCCTGGTCTCCCAGGGATGGTGTTCTTCGAGTTGGTCCTGCCCTGCCGAGGTCAGTCGGCGAGGCAGTGGTGGGTATGGCGCGTGGTGAGCTCCGTGCGGAGCCCGCCCGGGCTCCATACCCGAGTGATCCGAACCAGACCGGTCAGTGGTGCCCGATCAGAACGGGGGCTCGTCGTAGGACGGCGCGCCGCCGCCCCAGCCGCCACCCTGGGGGGCTGCCTGCGGGGCGGACTGCTGGCCACCGGACGGGCCGGTCGCCCACGGGTCCTCCTGCTGACCGCCGCCACCCTGGTTGCCGCCGCCGGAGAAGCCTCCGCCGCCGCCACCGCCACGCTGGGTGCGGTTGACCTTGGCCGTCGCGTACCGCAGCGAGGGGCCGACCTCGTCGACCTCCATCTCGACGACGGTGCGCTTCTCGCCTTCCTTGGTCTCGTAGGAACGAGACTTCAGGCGGCCGGAGACGATGACGCGCGTGCCCCGCTGGAGGGACTCGGCCACGTTCTCGGCGGCGTCGCGCCACACCGAGCAGCGCATGAACAGCGTTTCGCCGTCCTTCCACTCGTTGGACTGCCGGTCGAACTGCCGCGGCGTGGAGGCCACGGTGAAGTTCGCGACGGCAGCACCCGAGGGGGTGAAGCGCAGCTCGGGGTCACCGGTGATGTTGCCGATGACGGTGATGATCGTGTCGCCAGCCATGGAGCGAGTCCCCTGTTCGGTAGGTCAGGTCTGGTGGAGCAGGTGGTGCAGGTTCAGATCGTGCGGCTCAGGCGCCGGGGCGCAGGAGCTTGGTGCGCATGACCGACTCGTTGAGGCCGAGCTGGCGGTCCAGCTCCTTGGCCGTGGCCGGCTCCGCGGTGAAGTTGACGACGGCGTAGATGCCCTCGGCCTTCTTCTTGATCTCGAACGCCAGGCGACGACGGCCCCAGATGTCGATGTTGTCGACGGTGCCCTTGTCCTTGGTGATCACGGTGAGGAACTTGTCGAGCGAGGGAGCGACGGTGCGGTCGTCCAGCTCGGGGTCGAGGATGACCATGAGTTCGTACTGACGCATGCTGATAACCCGCCTCCTTTGGTCTGTGCGGTCACGGTCTCTCCGTGACAGGAGGGTTGCAGTGCGATCCCCCTTGGACTCACCAGTCGGCGGGCCTCGGGGGAACTGGACAAGAGTACCGGGACCGGGCGACAACACCGAATCACTTGTCCACAGGCCGCCCGCCGACCCCTCGAGGTCAGGCGAGGCGGACGAGGAACCGGTCGTCCGCCCCCGCGAACTCACCCTCGAGCTCGTCGACCTCCGACTCAGCCTCACCAGCCTCGGCCTCAGCCGACGTCTTTGAGGGATCCGACGTGTCAGGGTCCGCCGGATCCCTCAAAGACCCGGGTATGGCGCGGGGCTCGGGGGTGAGCCCGGGTGCGGGGCTGGCGGCGGGGCGGGCGGCGGCGGTGCGCCAGACGCGCCACACGAGCCAGGCCACGCCGAGCACGCGCAGGACGAGGAACACGGCATACCACCCGCCGGGCAGGCCACGGTCGGGCGTGGACAGGCCCGCGACGTAGAGCCAGACCGCGACGAAGTGCAGCGCCTCGGCACCTGCCCAGAGGAGGTGGTCGCGCCAGCGCACGCCGCACAGCGCGACGAGCGGGACCAGCCACAGCGAGGACTGCACCGGGAACGCCTTGCCCGACAGCAGCGCCAACGCGACCAGCACGAGCGCTACCTCGGCCAAGGTCGGCCGGCGGTCGGTGCTCAGAGCGAAGACGGCACCGGCGGCGAGCGCCAGCACCAGCGCGACGAGGGCTGCGAGGGTGGTCGCGGTCGTCGGGAGCTGCGCGCCGAGCAGCTGCGGGAGCATCCAGACCGAGCCGAGACCGGCGGCGCTGTCCCACCAGACCTGGGTCGAGCGCAGGATCGCCGAGGGGTGACCGACGAGGAACGGCAGCAGCACCACGGCCACGGCACCTGCGGCACCGAGCAGGGTCCGCCCGACGACGGCGAGGCGGCCTGTGCGCAGGCCGAGCAGGACCAGGGCCAGCAGCACGAGGAGGGGGTAGGTGCGCGCGGTGACCGCCAGGCCGAGGAACACCCCGGCTGCCACCGGGTGGCGCCTGCTCCACGCCCAGATGCCTGCGCTGACCAGCGCGACCCCGAACAGGTCGGAGGACACCAGGGCGGCCAGGAGCAGCACCGGGCTGAGGGCGATGTGGACCGCGAGGTCGGCGCGGCGCGGGCGTGAGGCGGCCGTCAGGGCGACGACCACGATGGCGAGGACGGTGCCGAACAGCGCCCACAGCGCGAAGTACCAACGGGTCTGGTCGAGGAAGGCGCCGTCCGGGACGAGCCCGCCGAGCCAGGCCATCGCCGACCCGGTGAGCACCGGGTGGTCGGCGCGAGCCCCTTCGCCGCCGACGTAGGAGGCCAGTCCTTGGTCGAGGTTGCCGAGCTGGTACTGAGCCGGCAGGTCAGAGAAGCACGCGTGCCAGAACTGGTCGGAGCCGACCCAGCCCTTCTGGATGCAGTGGGCGCGCTCGAGCACCGACAGCGCCATCGTCGCCGACACCGCGACGAGCAGCGGCACCACGGTCGCCAGCCACGAGTTCGCCCGCGCCGAGGCGTGACGGCCGAGCGGCCCACCGGCAACAGCCAGCGAGCCACTCGGCAGCAGGTCCCGCCCCGAGGTCACGGTGAGGTGGTCGGTGAGCTCTGCGCCCCACCCGGGAGCAGCGTGATCGTGCCGCTGCTCGTCGGGCTCGGCGGCCGGGGGCTGTTCTTCGTCTTCGTCGACGAGGTCGGGGCCGGGGGCTCCGAGGTGGTCGTCGTCGGAGGACGCGTCGTGGTCGTGGTCGTGGTCGTCGTCGTGGTGGTGGTCGACGAGGACGAGGACGAGCTCGACGAGCTGGTGGACGGCGGCGGCGTGTAGACCTCGTCGTCACCGACTCCCGAGCGCTCCGGGAACTGCAGGACCTGCTGGCCCTTGAGCGCCACCTGCATGTAGTCGGTCCAGATCTTCACCGGGACCGTGCCACCGGTGAGCTCGCCGAAGCCGGGCAGGTTGCTCATCGACTTGGTGCCGTCACCCTTGTAGATGCCGACCGCGGTCGCGAGCTGGGGGGTGAACCCGTCGAACCACGCCGCCTTGTTGTCGGTGGTCGAACCGGTCTTGCCGGCGGCAGGACGGCTCAGGCCCTGGGCGAACGAGCCGCTGCCCCGCTGGACGACCTGGGTCATCGCGTCGATCGCGTCGGCGGTGACCTTCTTGTCGAAGGCCGCCTTCTTGACGACCTTGGCCTTGTAGTTGAGGTTGCCGGGGCCGCCCTTGACGGACTTGATGAAGTACGGCGTCACGCGCGTGCCGTTGGAGGCGATCGTCGCGTAGGCGTTGGCCATGTCGCGGACGTTCACGGTGTCGGTGCCGAGGACGTTGGCCGGGTTGCTGCCCAGGCCCTTGGTCGGCAGGCCGGCGGCGACGGCCGCGGCCTTGGTCTTGTCGGCGCCGACCTCGATGTTGAGCTGGGCGTAGACGGTGTTGATCGAGTTGGCCGTGGCCGTGCGCAGGTCGACGTTGCCGAAGCTCTCGAACCCGAAGTTGGTCACCTTGCCGTTGTCGTTGCCCTCACCCTCGAACTCCTTGAAGTACTGCGGGCTGCGGCCGTCGAACCGGGTCTTGGTGCTGATGTCGTCGTTGAGGGCGGCCAGCAGCGTGAACACCTTGAAGGTCGACCCGGCCTGCAGCTTGGCGTCCGTGGCCGTGTTGAACTGCTCCTTGGCGTAGTCGGCGCCGCCGTACATCGCCACGATCGCGCCGTCGCCGGGCTTGATCGAGGTGAGTCCGACGTGCAGGTCCTTGCCGGCCGCACCCTCGGGCATCCGCGCCTTGACGGCGTCGACGGCGGCCTTCTGGGCGCGGGCGTCGATGGTGCTGACGATCTTGTAGCCACCGCGGTCGATGTCGGCGTCGCTCAGCTTGAGCTTGCTGCGCAGCTCGGCCTTGACCTGCTGGGTGAGGTAGCCGGTGGTGCCGCTGGCACCCTTGTCGGGCGAGTACTTCACGACCTTGGGGAAGGTCGCCTTGGCCCGCTCGTCGGCGGTGAGGTAGCCCTGGGACACCATCCCGTCCATGACGTAGACCCAGCGCTCCTTGGCGTTCTTGGTCTGCTCGGCGCCGAGGCCCGGGTCGTAGAAGGACGGGCCGCGGATCACCGAGGCCAGGAGCGCACCCTCGGAGGCGTTGAGCTTGGAGACGTCCTTGTTGAAGTAGGCCTTCGCCGCCGTCTGGACGCCGTACGCACCGCGCCCGTAGTAGATGGTGTTGAGGTAGTCCGCGAGGATCTGGTCCTTGGACTTCTGCTTCGCGATCTTGATGGAGATCACGATCTCCTTGCCCTTGCGGGTCAGGGTCTGGTCCTGGGTGAGGAAGTAGTTCTTCACGTACTGCTGGGTGATCGTCGAGCCACCCTGGGTCGCCCCACCGCGCAGGCCGACCCAGACCGCGCGGGCGATGCCGGTCGGGCTGATGCCGGAGTTCTTGTAGAACGTGCGGTCCTCGGCGGCGAGGTGGGCCTCGCGCACGACGGTCGGGATCTTGGGCAGCTCCACCGACTCGCGGTTGACCTCACTGATCCGGTCGAGCTCGGTCTTGCCGTCGGCGTAGTAGATGACCGAGGCCTGCGCGCTGGCGAGGTCGTTGGGCTCGGGGGTGTCGATCAGCGCGTAGGCGGTGAAGAACCCCGCGAGGGCCAGGACGAACCCGGCGAGCGCCGCGATGCCGAGGCGCCTGGCCCACACCTTCGTGCGGCTGCCCGCAGGCTTGGCGCCCTTCGCTCGGCGGCCACTGCTCGCCTTGGCCTGGGCTCGCGTCTTCGGACGTGAGGAACTCATGGGACCTTCCGGGTCGGCATACAACACGGGCTGGGGCGCGCTCGGGGGAGCGCTGCCCCACCCCGACAACTGTCCCTCAGTATGACCGCAGACCTTGGGAATGCCGCATCGGAACAGGCGCCAGGGTCATCCGAACGGTCAGCCGAACGGCCAGCAGAACGCCACACGCCCACCCGGCGTCCGGAGCACGGGCACCGCGCGTCGATGTATCGACTCGATATATCCGGGTGTGTATGGTGGGGTGACAAACTCCGAGTTTGTCACCTCGGGTCCCGACGAAGAACGCGAAGGAGGGCAGTCATGGCCGCACGTCGTACCGAGCTGCTCGAGTTCGCCGTCCTCGGGTTGCTGCACGAGTCCCCGCAGCACGGCTACGAGCTGCGCAAGCGCCTCAACGCCGCGCTCGGGCCGTTCCGTGCACTGTCCTACGGGACCCTCTACCCCTGCCTGCGGTCGCTGCTCGACAAGGGCTGGATCGCCGCGGCGGTCACCGGGCCCGGCGCCACGACGGGTACCCCGACCGGCACCACGGGCAGCAAGCGGGCGCGCATCGTCTACGAGCTCACCGCTGACGGCAAGGAGCGGTTCCAGGACCTGCTCCGCGAGGCCGGGCCGACCGCGTGGGAGGACGACACCTTCGACGTCCACTTCGCCTTCTTCGCCCGCACCGAGGCCGAGGTGCGGCTGCGGATCCTCGAGGGGCGACGCAGCCGGCTCGAGGAGCGCCTGGAGAACATCCGCGCCGTGTCGGCCAAGAACCGCGAGCGCTTCGACAGCTACACCGCCGAGCTCGAGCGGCACGGCCTGGACTCCGCCGAGCGCGAGGTCCGCTGGCTCAACGAGCTCATCACCGCCGAGCGCAACCTGCCGGCCCCCAGCAGCACCACCCAGAACGACCAACCGATCACCCCGTTCAACCACAAGGAGTAATCCATGGGATCCATCCGCGTCGCCATCGTTGGCGTCGGCAACTGCGCCAGCTCCCTGGTCCAGGGCGTCGAGTACTACAAGGACGCCGACCCGACCCAGACCGTCCCCGGCCTGATGCACGTCATGTTCGGCGACTACCACGTCAAGGACGTCGAGTTCGTCGCCGCGTTCGACGTGGACGCCAAGAAGGTCGGCTTCGACCTGTCCGAGGCCATCAACGCCTCGGAGAACAACACCATCAAGATCGCCGACGTCGCCCCGACCGGCGTCACCGTCCAGCGCGGTGTCACCAACGACGGCCTCGGCAAGTACTACCGCATGACCATCGAGGAGTCCGACGCCGAGCCCGTGGACATCGTCCAGGCGCTCAAGGACGCCCAGGTCGACGTGCTCGTGTCCTACCTCCCGGTGGGCTCCGAGACCGCGGACAAGTACTACGCCCAGTGCGCCATCGACGCGGGTGTCGCGTTCGTCAACGCCCTGCCGGTCTTCATCGCCTCCGACCCCGAGTGGGCCGCGAAGTTCGAGGCCGCCGGCGTCCCGATCATCGGTGACGACATCAAGAGCCAGGTCGGCGCGACCATCACGCACCGCGTCATGGCCAAGCTGTTCGAGGACCGCGGTGTCGTGCTCGACCGCACGTACCAGCTGAACGTCGGCGGCAACATGGACTTCAAGAACATGCTCGAGCGTGACCGCCTCGAGTCCAAGAAGATCTCCAAGACGCAGGCCGTCACCTCCAACCTTGGCCACGACCTGGGTGCGAAGAACGTCCACATCGGCCCGTCGGACTACGTCCAGTGGCTCGACGACCGCAAGTGGGCCTACGTCCGCCTCGAGGGCCGCGCATTCGGCGACGTCCCGCTCAACCTGGAGTACAAGCTCGAGGTCTGGGACTCCCCCAACTCGGCCGGCATCATCATCGACGCCATCCGTGCAGCGAAGATCGCCAAGGACCGTGGCATCGGTGGCGCGCTCATCTCCGCGTCGTCCTACCTCATGAAGTCCCCGCCCGTGCAGCGTGAGGACACCGAGGGCCGCACCAAGCTCGAGGCCTTCATCGCCGGCACCGAAGAGCGCTGACGAAGCACGCAACGAGGCCCCACCCGTCCGCGGGTGGGGCCTCGTCGTCTTGGGCCGATGTCAACACGCCCTGATTCTCGGGCGTTTTCACATCGACCCGACGGGGGTGGGCTGGGCGGGTGAGGGCGTATCGGGCGTGGCCGCCCTCGTGGGCGCCTTCACCTTCGCCGGGCCACGGGTGAACAACGGGCGCAGGTCGACGTCGGAGCGCAGCCGCCGCCAGAAGTCGGCGTTGGCCCGCAGGTCCTTGCGGGCCGCGGTCGTCGCGGCGAAGTAGGCCGCGGCCTCGTCGGCGCTGGGCTCCCCCGGACCGAAGACGTGGCCGTTGGCGGAGCGGGCCAGTGGACGCAGGTCCACCGGTCCGCCGGCGGCCGAGGCCTGTTCGAGGCGGGTCGAGCGCCGCGGGATGCGGTGGCCGTAGGAGCGCGCGCTGGCCATGAGGTCGGCCCACGCCCACGCCACCCGGGAGGCGGTCGGGCCGCGGGTCGCGTGCCGACGCCGCCGCCATGCCTTGAGTCCCCGGATCGTCCAGTAGAGGGCGGTCAGCGCGACCAGGACGAGGCCGAGGACGGCCAGCCACTGGACCCACCACGGCCAGGCCGAGGGGTCGAACAGCTTCTTCGGCGGCTTCTTGAGGTTGGTGGCGTTCTGCGCCTGGTCGGGGCCTTGGAGCACGCTGGGCGGGTTGACGCCGGCGGGCGGCGGGACGAGCGCCCCGACCTTGCGGTCCTCGACCTTGGTCTGGAGCTCCTTGGGCTTCTTGTTGCGGTCGGGCAGGAAGTTGCCCGGCAGCACCGGGACCCACTGGCCCTGGCTGTCGCGGACCTCGACCCAGGCGTGGACGTCCTGCCCACGGACCGGACCGCTGTCCGGGGTGATGGCCCCCATGACGACCCGGGTGGGGACGCCGACGCGGTTGGCCATCAGCGCCAGCGTCGAGGCGTACTGCTCGTCGTTGCCGGCGAGCTGCGCCAGCCCGACGAAGCGCGCCAACCGGCCCAGGCTGTGGCCGGGGAGGTAGTAGCGCTCGACCGAGTTCTCGGTGCCGCCGTCGGTGTACGCCCCCTCGCTCGCCATGACCTTGGCGATGGCGGTGAACTGCGCCCACGGGTCGGCCGCGTCACCGGTGAACGCGTCGAGCTTGGCGTCGAGGAAGCTCGTGTCGATCTCGTCGGCCAGCGACGACTGGTCGATCGGCAGCGACGTCGGCATCTTCTCCTGGGTCGGCGGCACGTAGGCGGTGAAGGTGTACCGGTCGCCGGGCTCGAGGCGGTCGGGCACGAGTGCGGTGTTGGTGTCGATGTTGAGCCAGAGCCGGCCGGCGAGGGTGTCTGCCCGTCGTCCCTCGAACTTCACTCCGGCCACGGTGCCGGCGGTCGGCAGCCACACGTCGCCGTAGCCGCCCTCGGGCACGGACACCTGGACCTCGACCTTGCGGCCCGGTCCCTTGGTGGAGACCACCTCGCCCACCTGCTGGAACGCTGCGCCCGGGACGAGCGAGCCGCTGTTGGCGCGCTCGGAGGCTCCCCAGACGGCGCCGTCGTAGGAGTCGAGCGTGGCGAACCGCAGCGGGGTGCCGGCCGGCAGGCCCTGCACCTCCAGCAGCGGGGTGTCCCAGAGGGCCGAGGGGTTGGGCTCGGTGTACTTGCGGTAGCCGGCGAGCGGGCTGGCGAAGGCCGCGATGTCGATCGGCGGCACGACGTGCGAGCGGGCGACGAGGCGGGTGGTCGACCCGGCTCCGGGGAGCAGCGGCCCGACGACGTACCCGGCCACCAGGGCGATCCCGACGAGGGCGGCACCGATGCCGTACCGCGTCCGCTGGCCCGCACCGTTCTGCAGCGGCGCGCGGGTGCGCGCGGCCCGCGCGACCATCCACCCGATGCCGAGCACCGCGAACACGGCACCCTGCACGGTCAGCGCGGCCGGCTCCAGGGTGCCCAGCACGATGCCGAGGGCGAGCAGCACCAACGGGGCCGGCAGCACGGCATAGGGGCTCGACCACCGTCGGGCCACGGCGTAGGTGACGCACCCGCCGAGCAGGCCCACGATGAGCGGCAGGGCGAGGAGCCCGCTGCCGGTGTCGACCGGCGGCAGCAGGGTGACCAGCCGCTTCCAGCCGTGCACGGAGACATCGGCGAGGTCGAGGAACGTCTGTCCGCTGGGCAGCACCCCCCCGACGAGGTCACGGCGAACCGCCAGCGGACCACCGAGGAGGAGGTAGAGGACGGTCACCGCGGCGAGCGGGGCCACGATCGGGAGCCGGTATGCCGTCGTGACGTGCGTGACGAGCAGGCCCAGGACCAGCCCGGCCACGGCCGGCAGGACCCAGACGAGCCCGGCGAAGTCGGTGCGGAAGCCGACGAGCGCGAGCCCGACGAGCACCACGGTGAAGGCGGCGTCGACGAGGGCGTCACGTCCGGGCAGCAGGCCACCGCGCCGCGACGAGGCCGCGAGCCGCGAGCGAGTGCTCGTCCACGAGGTCCGCGCCCTGGTGCGCCCGGGCGACGTCGAGTCGCGCCCCGGCCCGGTCGTGTGGTCGGGGGCGCCGGTCGGTGGCGTCGTCATACGAGGGCTCCACTGGCGAGGACGGCGCGCAGGTCCTGGATGCGCCGGATGTTCAGTCGGGTCAGGCCTCCGAGGTGCTGGACCCCGGTCTCCTCCATCGCGTCGATCGTGAGCACCACCTTGTTGACCTCGAGCTCGAACTGCGCGAGCGCCCGCTGCGCCTCGATGAACGGGCGCCGCGGCCCGGTGATGAGGACGACGATCGAGGTGTCGGGGGCCAGGGCGAACGCCTCGGTGCACCGGCCGAACACGTCTGACGAGCCGAGCTCGACCCGCGCGAGGGCGTCGAGGGTCAGCAACGCGGTGGTCCGCGAGGCGGCCTGGTCGCGACAGACGATGGTGGTGTCCTGGTCGTCGCGGATCGCACGCAGCGCCAGGGATGCCGCCGCGCTGATCGCGATCTCGGCCTCGTCCTCCCCGCCCTCGAACTGCTCGGGGTCGGCGTCGACGACGATGCACAGGTGGGACCGTCGGGTGTCGAGGAACTGGCGCACGAGCAGGCGACCGGCCTTGGCCGAGGAACGCCAGTGGATGTAGCGGCGGTCGTCGCCGGGCTGGTACTCGCGCAGCGCGTGGAAGGCCAGGTCCGACATCGACAGGTCCTGGGTCGTCTCGCCCTCGAGGTCGCGCAGCAGTCCGGCGCCGAGGCTCTCCAGCGACACCGTGCGGGGGTGGACGTAGAGGTCGGTGACGTCGGTCCAGCGCTCGGTGCGCCGGACCAGGCCGAGCGGATCGCCCTGGACGGTGCGGGCCGGACCGACGGGGATGACGCCGCGGCGGTGGGTCGGCACGACGAAGAGCTCCTCGTGCGCCTTGCCCGAGCCCAGCGGGGGCAGGGTGAACCGTGCGGCCGAGACGCCGACCGGCAGCTCGACGAGCAGGGGCAGCATGCCCCGAGGCGAGTCGTTGGTGACCGTGATCCGACCGGTGGCCGGCTCCCCGACGCTGACGCGCACCGGCTCGAGCTCGGTGGCGATGGTGACGCGGGTGCGACCGATGGCCAGCAGGACGCAGCACAGGACGAGGACCAGCGCCGCGGCGCCGATCATCAGCCACTCGGTCCACCCGGTGGCGCGCCCCACGACCCAGCCGGCGACACCGAGGGCGAGGACGGCCCAGCCCAGCGGCGAGATCCAGCGCAGGAACCCCGCCACCGGTGACCAGGCCGGTCGCGTCTGCTCGCGCAGGTCACGCGCCCGCGTCGTCAGTCCCTCGGGAAGGGCAGGGACGGTGAGTCCACCGAAGCGCGAGAGGTCGGGCAGCCGCACGGCCGGCAGCCGAAGGCGCGACCCGGCTGCGCCAGCCGCCGAACGACTCGGTGCCGGACGACCCGGCCCCGAGCCACCCGACGTCGCCCGCCGAAGTCGGGGACGGCGCGATACGGAGGGCTCGCCGCCGCGCCCGGCGCGCAGGTCGGCACGGCGGACGGTCCGCTCCTCCTCGGGGGCGGAACCGTCCTGCGATGGTCCGGTGGGTGAGCTCATGGCGTCGGTGGGCTCAGGCCGCGCGCTCGGCCGGCGGGGCGACCTCGCCGAGGATCTGGGTGATGACCTGGTCGACGGTGATGTTGGCGAACTGCGCCTCCGCGGTGAGCAGCAGGCGGTGGCACAGCACCGGGTTGGACAGCATCTTGATGTCGTCCGGGATGACGTGGGTGCGGCCCTGGCTCGCCGCCCACGTCTTGGCGCAGCGCACGAACGCGAGGCAGCCGCGCACCGACATCCCGAGCTTGACCGACACGTGCCGACGCGAGGCCTCGGCGATCTTCGAGACGTAGGCGAGGATCGCCGGGTCGACGTGGACCTCGTCGGCGAGCGCGGCCATGTCGGTGACGACGCTGCTCGTGACGACCGCCGACAGGGTGCCCGCGCGGTCGCGGACCTTGGCGTTCGCGAGGACGGCGACGGTGGCCTCGAGGTCGGGGTAGCCCAGCGAGGTCTTCATGAGGAAGCGGTCGAGCTGCGCCTCGGGGAGGCGGTACGTGCCGGCCTGCTCGATGGGGTTCTGGGTGGCGATGACCATGAACGGGTTACCGGCCTCGTGCCGGACGCCGTCGACGGTGATGTGCGCCTCCTCCATGACCTCCAGCAGCGCCGACTGAGTCTTGGGTGAGGCACGGTTGATCTCGTCGGCGAGCACGATGTTGGCGAAGATCGGCCCGGGGTGGAAGTCGAACTTCTGCGTGCTCGGGTCGTAGATCGTCACGCCGGTGACGTCGCTGGGCAGCAGGTCCGGGGTGAACTGGATGCGGCTGTTGCTTCCCTGCACCGTGCCTGCGAGCGCCCGGGCCAGCTGGGTCTTGCCGGTGCCCGGGAAGTCCTCGAGGAGGATGTGCCCCTCGGACAGCATGCAGGTCAGCGCGAGCCGGATCACGTGGTCCTTGCCGAGCACGGCCTTCTCGACGTTCTCCACCATCTGGGTGAACGCCTGCTCGAACCACTGGGCCTGCTCTTGGGTGACGGTCATGGAGTGCGTTGCCTTTCGTTCCTGCGGGGTGTGGTGCTCGTATGGCGCGCCGGTGAGGCGCTGTGGTGCGGTCGGGGCGGGGGCCGTGTCCGGGTGACGGGGCCCCCTACCAGGTGATGGAGTCCCTCACCCCGTCGCAGATGGCGGTCACCGTGCTGCCCGGTATGCCGTAGAAGTTGTCGCTCTCCTTGTAGGCGTTGCCGCCCATCGACATGTTGCGCCAGCCGTTCACGGTGTTGCCGTTGGCCCGGAACGTGCAGGTCACCCCGCCGCCGAAGTTCGACGTGCGGACGGCGATCCACCGGCACGACGGACTCGAGCAGGAGCCGTTGCCGGTGGCGCAGGAGCGTTCGCCACAGGTGCTGCCCTTGACCACGGTGACCTTCGGGTCGTCGGGGATGCTGGCGCTGTCCGGACCCACCCAGGCCGACCATCCGGCCGCCGTGTGGGCACGGACCTCCAGCCGGTAGGTGCCGCCTGCGGCACCGGTGAAGGACACCTGCTGCCGGTCCGACTCGAAGGTCCGGTCGACCGCACCCCGGACCTGCACGCGGTTGGTGGGCCGCCCGTTGTCCGGGGTGTTCCACTGCCAGGTGATGGTCTTGCCGCTGCGGCTGCTGCGCAGGTTCGTGGGGTTGCGGGTCGGGCCGTAGGGGGTGAACGACGCGCTGTTCTGGGAGAACGCGGACCAGGAGGTGCCGTTGAAGGCCCGGATCCGGATGGACTGCGGGTCGTTGCCCGTGCCGCGGATCTCGAACTGCTTGCTCGAGCCGTTGGCGCAGGGGCAGTCGACGAAGCCGGAGCTGCCGTTGGCCCGCCACTCGAGGCGCTGGAAGCCCGACGCCCGCGAGTTGCCGAGGTTGACGGTGATCGTCGCACCGTTGTTGGCCGACGGAGTCTGTGCGCGGGGCTGGGCCGGCGCCTCGGGGATGCCGATCGAGCTGAACGACGACGTGTTGGCCTTCGCCGACTCCTTGCTCGCCCCGTTGGTCGCCGTCACCACGTAGGTGTAGGTGCGCCCGTCGTAGACGACCCCGGAGTCGGTGTAGTAGGTCCGGCCCGGCGAGACCCGGCCGATCTCGGCCCAGGCTCCCCCGTCGACGCGGCGGTAGACGGTGTAGCGGACGAGGTTCGGGCCGTTGGGCGAGACCTCGTTCCAGTCCACCTGCACGTTGGTGCTGTCGTAGCCGGCCGCCGGCGCCCGCGACTGGAGCGAGGGCGCGCCGACGGCGGGCGGCGTGCCGGCCGACTGCATCTCGACGACGGGGCCGAACGGTCCGGAGCCGAGGCTGTTGGTCGCCCGCACCGAGACCTGCTGGACGTGGTTGTTGGTCAGTCCGTTCACCACGGCCCGCAGGGTGCCGGCCGAGACCTTGACCTGCTTGCTCGTGCCGGTCGTCGTGTCGGTGAACTTCGCCGTGTAGGACACGATGTCGCTGCCCTTCTTGGCGGGCTCGTTCCACTTCGCCGTCAGGGTGCCGTCGCCGCGGGAGACCATCGCGACGCCGCTGACGGGGTTCGGCCGGGTGTCGGGGACGACCGGACCGGCCTCGGGGCTGGGGTCGCTCGTGCCGATGCCGTTGACGGCAGCGACGGTGAACCAGTACTTCTCGCCGTCCTCCAGACCGCTGATCGTGCACGGCGAGGCCGTGCAGGCCGTCGTCGTCGCACCGGGCCCACGACCCTTGACCGAGTAGCTCGTGATCGGGCTGCCGCCGTCGAAGGTGGGCGGGGTCCACGAGACGCGCGCGGTGCCACCGTTGACCCGGTCGGCCACGGCGCGGACGCTGCCGGGGACCAGGGGACGGCCGAGCACGCTGATCGTGCCGCGGCCGACGGCGTTGCGCCCGGGGCCGTCGGACACCGACACCGTGACCGAGCCCGTGCCCGACGAGTCGTTGTCGGCGGAGATCGTCACCGTGCAGCCGCTGGCGCGGGCGGTCAGCCCCTTGCCGCTCTCGATGCGCGCGGCGCCCACGGAGCACTGCGGCTTGTCGAGCGGGGAGTCGAGGTAGGAGCGCATGTCGACCGTGCGCGAGGAGCCGGCCTTGAGGCCGGAGACCGAGAACGGGCGGACACGCGGCGGCGGTGCGGTCGTCGCGATCGGGTTGCCGTTCTCGTCGACGGCCGGGTTGGCTCCGTCGGGCCCGCCTGCGTTGGCGCCGTTGGCCCCGCCGTTCTTCGGCAGCCCGAGGACGGACACCTTGACGTAGGAGACCTCGTCGGCGCCGCGGGCCTGGATGCGGACCCGCCCGTTGGTGCTGCTCGGGGCGTCACGGTCGGCCTTGAGGGTGACGCCTCGACCGCCGGTGCCGGTCTGGTCGAGCGAGACGCCACGGGACTCGGGCTCCCACTTCACGTCGAACCGGACGTCGTCGAAGGTCAGGCCTGGCGGCAGCCAGGCGTGGCAGAGCGTCGGGATGTCGAGGCTGCGGGCGCGCCCGGCGGCGACGAGGCTGACCGAGAAGTCGGGGCAGCTCAGCAGCGGAACCTTCGGGCCGATCTGCACCGGGATCGACAGGTAGGCCGTCCGGAAGTCCTTCTGGTCGACGCTCTCCTGGTCGGTCACCTCGAGCATCACGGCGCCGGGGCCGACGTACCCGTTGGAGGACTTCAGCGTCAGCGTGCCCTTGTCCTCGTTGGCGACGGACAGGTTCGCGGCGGGCGAGGCGCTGAGGGTGTCGGGGGTGGTGAGCCCGATGACGCGGGCGCGCGGGGACTTGACGTACTCGCTCAGCGACACGGTCTCGGTGGAGTCCTTGTCCATCTCGATGAGCTTGCCGCTGACGACGAAGGGCAGGCCGTTGTTGCCGGTCGGCACGTAGATCAGCGCCATCGCCGTCTGGCCGTCCTCGTCGCGGATGACGTAGGGGACGGTGTGCGGGTGGTCGAGGATCTTGACCCGGACCTGGTTGCCCTCGATGGTGCCCTCGGCCGACAGCAGCCGGTCGACGACCAGCGAGCTCTGGTCGCCGTCGATGTCGCGGTCGTTGGCGAGCACGTCGACCAGGGCGGTCTCCTGGCCGGCGACCGGCTTGGCCACGTCGTCGACCGCGACGGGCCGGTTCTTCCAGCCGGGCACCGGCAGGACGGTGATCGCGGCCTTGGACGGGTCGAAGACGCCGTTGTCGATGCCGTAGGTGATGACCTGGGGCCCGACGTCGACGGAGGGGACGGCCGTGCGGAAGGTGCTGGCGCGGGTGTCGACCTTCCACTTCGCCAGGGTCGGCTCGTCGTTGAGCTCCTTGTACTGGAGGTCGATGGCGTCGCCACGGGCGATGAGGTCGTTCTCGGTCGGGTCGAGGGTCACCGTCTTGCCCGGGGCCGCGCGGACCTCGTCCTGCACGGCGACCGGGGGCTGAGGGTCGCCGGGCGCGACGACGCCGATGCGGACGAACCCGGTGCTCTTGGCGCCATACCGGTCGGCGACCGTGTAGTTGAGCACCTCGGTGCCGGTCGCGCGGGGGTAGGCCTCGTACTTGATGGTGGACGTGCCGATGCCGGTGACCCGGCCGAGGGAGAGCTCGATGGCCTCGCCGTCGTCGCCCTCGATGCCCTGCACGGTGACGCTGTCGCCGTCGGGGTCGACTCCTGAGACCGGGACGGTCACGGTGAGCGGCTCACCGGAGACGACGCTCGCGGAGAAGCTGCGGGCGATGGGCGCCTGGTTGGGGTTCGTGGCCCCGGGCAGCGGCTTGACCGTCACCGAGATGCGCCCGGAGCGGGCCTTGGACTTGTCGCCGATGGGGTAGGCGGCGTACTCGATCGTCACGACCTTCTCGGTGGTGAGCGGCTTCGAGCTGTCGGGGACGTAGCGGACGAGGTTGCCGGAGGCGAAGGCGTTCTGCGGCTCGCCGGTGCCGAGGACCTTGACCGAGTCGGGGTCCAGGACCAGCGGGATGCCCTCGGCCATCGAGTCGTTGTCCAGCGCCGGGATGCTCACGCTGTCCTGGACGCGCACGACGGCGGCGTCGTCCTGGATGATCGGCAGGGCCTTGGGGTCGGTCGGTCGCTGAGTGACCGTGACCTCGCCGGTGGCCGTCTTCCTGCCGTCGCTGACGGTGTAGCGGACGGTGCCGGTCCGGGGCTTGGATCCACCGATGAAGGGGTCGAGCGCCTCGATGCGCACCCAGCGGCCCTGGTAGATCGAGGGGCGCAGCCAGCTGCTGTCCTTGTCGACCGAGACGCTGCGGGTGACCAGCACGTCGGCGCGCGGCGAGTAGTCGTTGGCGAGGACGTCGGACATCACCGGCGTCTGGTCGCGGACCGTGGCCGCCTCGGGGACGGCCACCGGCGGGGCGTCGGGGTCGGGGTCGTCGATGAGGTCGATCCGCACGCGGCCGGGCGCCACGCCCTGGCCGACCTGCGCGGCATACGTCAGCTCGTAGTTGCCCTTGGTGGCACCGGTGATGGTCACGACCCCGGTGTCGAGGTCGCTCTCCACGGCGAGGGCCCCGGTGGGGCGCACCTCGGTGGCCAGGCGCATCTTGGCGTCGGGCTCCTCGGGGTCGGCACCGGCCACGTCGTTGCCGAGCGGCTCGATCTGCAGCGGCTTGCCGACCACGCCACGGACCACGTCGGGCTGGGTGAGCGGCGGCCGGAACGTGCTGTCCTTGCCGAGGACGGCGAGGGTCACCTTGCCCTCGGTGACCCCGCCGCGACCGTCGTCCACGGTGTAGGGGACGGCCTGCGAGCCCGCCTTCTCCGGGGCCTGCACCACGAGCCGCCCGAGGCCGTCGACGAGGCTGTCGCCGTCCGCGGGCTGCACGATGACCTGGTCGCTCTCGGGGTCGCGCCAGTCACCGATCACCGAGACCGGGAGCCGCCCGCCGGAGACGACGGGGTATGCGGTCTTGGCCAGGGTCGCGGAGCCGTCGCGCAGGAACGGCGGCGCGTTGATCTCCTCGCTGACGATGGAGACGGTGACGGTGGCCTGCGAGTGCGCGGCGGCCGTGCCGTTGTTGACCTTGTAGGAGAAGGAGAACGACTGCTCGTCGGGGTCGGCCGGGACGCTGACGTCGATGGACTGGCCGTCACCGGCGACGGTCGCCGTCACCCCGGTCGCCGACGGCTGGGTGACCTCGCTCGGCGCGATCGCGAGGATCGAGCCGGCGGTGTCGGTGTCGTTGTCGAGGACGTGCAGCTTGGACGTGCGTCCGGCGCGGACCTTCAGGCTGTCGGGCTCGGCCTTGGGCGGCTGGGGCGTCGTCGTGTCGTCGACGACGTTCTTGTCCTTGTTGTCGCTGTCGTCGTCGGTCTTGCTCGGCGGGATGACGGAGTCCCAGTTGTCGATCTTCAGCGGCTTGGAGTCGAGGTCCCAGGCGTCGCCGGTGTCGAGGTCGTTGAGGACGATGAGGTTGCGGTTGGTGCGCAGCGCCATGCCGTCGCGCAGCGGCACGTCGCCCGGCTTGTCGAGGGTGCCGGCGGTGACGGTCTGGCCCTCACCGCAGTTCGCTCCGTAGTAGGCCTTGGCCGTCTGCGCCCATGCCGCATGGACGCAGTCGCCGAGGCGGACGGGCCGCGAGACCTTGGGGCGCTCGGCACCGGGTCCGACCTGGCTCGGGAGGCGGACGCCGGCCTGCCCGGGTTCGCCGTCGAGGGCGACGACCTTGAGCTCGGTGGTCGTCTCGAGGGCCACGGACTCGGCCTCCGGGCCGGGCTGCTGCAACGCGGCATACGCCATGCCGCCGAGGCGGTCCGCACCACCGGCGACGGGCTGCTCGAGGCCCTGGGCGAAGAGCTGGTCGTCGACGGGGTTGTAGACGACCCACCGGGTGCCCACCGCGGTGATGTCGACCGCGCTGGCCTCCAGGCCGATCTTCTCGGTGACCGGCTTGCCGAACGAGTCGCCGACGACCGGGACGGAGACGACCTTGCCGGTGGCCGCCGACACGACGTGCACGCCGCCGGCGGTGTCGACCGCCATCGCGGCGACGCCACCCGCGGTGGCCAGGGGCTTGGTGGCCGTGGACAGGGAGATCCCGGTGAGGGGGGCCTTGGCGTCGACACGCTGCGCCCAGACCTTGCCGGTCTTGGGGTCGACCATGGCCAGGGTGCCGCCGCGCAGGTCGCCGGTGGCGGGGACGAACTCCTCGCCGACGGGCTTGGCCTTCTGCGGGAGCTGGACCGGGGACGTGGAGTCGAGGCGGCCGGTGAGCGGGTCGATCGGGACGAGCTGGTTGCCGGTGGTGAGGATGCCGCCGACGGCTGCACCGTCCTGGAGTACGTCGAGCCCGGCGCCGGGCGTGACGTTGGCCTGGATGCCGGCGTCGAACTGGCGGGCCGCCTTGTTCATCCGGGCGAACTGGCTGTAGTTGGTCGCCGAGACCCAGACACCGCCGTCGTTGAGGTCCGCCTCGTGGACGGTCTCCCCCTTGGACGCGACGGCGAAGAACGTCAGGCTGGACGCCGCCACGGCGACGACGACCCCTGAGGCCACTCCGGCGCGCCGGCGTGAGACCGGACTCATCTGTGTGCTTCCCCCGTGGTGTCGTCGGCGTCGATCGCGTCGAGCAGTGCGAGGTCTCCCTCGGTCACCAGGCGCGTCGACAACGCATGTTCGACCAACCGCGCCTTGCGGTTGCTCGCGAGCTTCCCCGGCCCCCCGTGCAGTCCACGAGTACCAGCATCAGCGAGCTTTTGACAGACATTGTCCAGTTTTCGGTTGAACTTCGTGACCTTCCAGCCGAGTCTCGCCGCCGCATCGGCCGACGACGGGATCTGGCCAGGCGCGGCATACGAACGCCGCAGCAGCCCCTCGCACAGCGCCACCATGAGCAGCTTCTGGTCGGGGGTGAAGGTGACGCGGCCGACCGTGGTCTCACCGCTGCTGTCGGTCTCCACGTCCTCGCTGCCGGTCGAGGTGAACGCCGGGGAGTCGACGAGGATGTCGAAGTCGTAGGTCGTCGGCCCCGCGGTGAACCACACGGTGAAGCGCTCGAGCGCCAGCGGGATGCGGGCGCCGGGGTTGAGCCAGGCCTGGAAGAGGCCCTTCTTGTCGGCCACGGTCGCGGTGAGGGTGGTGCCGACGTTGGTCAGCCACCACAGCCCGCCCTCCTCGACGACCTGGAGGAAGTTGCGGTGCAGGAACGGGTTGTCGTCAATCTCGACGTCGCCGGTGCGCCCGATGGTCAGCGGGGTGCCCTTGACGGCGACGAACTCCTCGCCGCAGAACTCCACCGTGATGGTGCCGGTCGCCGTGCTCACTTCGCCCTCCCACAGACAGGTGCCGAGTACTCCGAGGCCAGGCCCTCGCGGCTGACCTTGACCTGCGCGCAGACCTGCGCGCCCTTGCTCGCCTTGACGGTGGACGTCGCCTCCGCGAGCGGGGCACCGTCCAGCGACTCCCCCAGCGCCCCGGTGTTCGCGGCCGTCCGCAGGAAGAACCGGTCCGGCTTCTCCGGCGCGAGGTACTGCCACGTGAACGCGACCCCGCCGGGCACCCCCTTGGCCTCGAGCGTCGGCGTGCTCGGCACGGACAGGGCGACGTCGGCGCTCTGGCTGGCCACCGTCTTCGGGGCGTCCTCCGGGTCGTCGTCACCGCGGCCGAACAGCACCGAGGCACCGACGACGACGGCCACGAGGGCGACCGCCACGGCGGCGAGGGTGACGGCCGGGTTGCGCTGGGGCGCGGGGGCTGGCGCCTCCGGCTCCACGGTGCGGGTGGCGAGACGGTCACGGCTCACCGTGCCGCCGACGTCGACGGCGTCCACGGACGGGTGCTCGTATGCCGCGTGGGACGCCGGGCCCGCGACCCCCTGGGCGCCGTTCACGGCGACCGTGCCGCCGACGCTGCGCGGCCGTGGAGCGACGGGCGTCTGGCCCTGCACCGACTGCGGTGCGCGCACCCGGGTGCGGTCGTCGTCGGCGCCCTGCACGGGGGCGCTCTGGTCGGCGAGGGTGGTCTGGCCCTGCTCGTCGAGCACGACGATGGCCGTGCGGGTGAAGCGCTGCTCCTGCTCGATCTCCTGCAGCGAGCGCGCGAACGCGATGGCGCTCTGCGGCCGGGCCGCCGGGTCCTTGGCCATGGCCTGGGTGAGCAGCCGCTCGAGCGAGACCGGCACGTCGGCACGTCCCGTGGCGGGGACCGGCGAGGTGCGGATGCGCGGCATGAGGCCGTACGCGGAGTTGTCACCGCCGGGGATCTCGAACGGCGAGCGCCCGACGAGCAGCTGCCACAGCGTCGCGGAGAGCGAGTAGACGTCGGCCCTGGCGTCTCCGTTGGACTGGCCGAACAGCACCTCCGGCGGGGCCCACGGCACGCTCACGCCCACGTCGTCCTCGTCGTCCTCCGCAGCACCGTGGCCGAGCTGGCCGGCGATGCCGAAGTCGGTGAGGCCGGGGGCGCCGTACTGGCTGACCAGGACGTTGGCGGGCTTGATGTCACGGTGGGTGATGCCGGCCCGGTGGGCGGTCTCGACGGCGCTGGCGAGCTGGATGCCGGTCCGGAGCACCTCCTCGACGCTCAGCCGCTCGTTGCGCGAGCGCAGCGCGAGGTTCGGCGGCGGGTAGTACTTCATGACCAGGTAGGGGCGACCGTCCAGCGAGGTGCCGGACCGGAAGACCTGGACGATGTAGGGGTGGTCGGCGAGCTGGGCCATGGTGTCGGCCTCGTCGCGGAACTGGCGACGGATCGAGTCGGTCAGCCCCTCGCCCTTGAGGACCTTGACCGCGACCCGCATCCGCGGCATCTGCTGCTCGTAGAGGTAGACGTCGGCGTAGCCCCCCGAGCCGACGAGCTCGCGGTAGACCAGGCCGTCGAGCTCGGGTGGCGCGGCCACCGTCACGAGGGGACCTCGTAGCTGAAGGTGACCTCGTCGGCCATGCCCACCACGGTGCCCGGCTCGATGACCTGGCTGTCGCTGGGGCGCAGGCGCACCGCCTGCTGGCCGGGCAGGGCGACCGTGGTGCCGTTGGTCGACCCGAGGTCGCGCACCAGGACGTGCCAGCCCTCGAGGACGACCTCGACGTGGTTGCGCGAGATGTCGTTGTCGCGGCTCACGACCCGCACGAGGTGTGGTCGCTGCGCGGCGGGCAGGTCGGCGTTGACCTTGGGCGCGCGACCGAGCAGCACGCCACGGTCGAGGGTGACGACGTCGCCGGTGGAGAGCCGGATGCGCCCGAGCGGCGGGCGAGGCGTCTGGAACGGCTGCTGCGCCGGGATCTCCCGGTCGCAGACGCGGCAGCTGCTCGCGTGCGGCGGGCTCGGGTGCCCCGCCGGGCAGAGCACCGCGAGGACGATCGGACCCCTCGGTATGGAGCCGGTGGCCGTCATCGGCAGGCTTGCCCGGTCGACGGTGGCCTCCTCGACCGCGGGGGCGTCCGGGGTCGCCTGCTGCACCGGCGGCGGGACGGAGACCGTGTGCGAGGCCGCGCCCCGTCGGCCGGGCATCTCGCCCGCGGCACGAGCCGCCTGGGTGTCGGTGACGGCCGGTGCCGGAGCCGGGTCCGGGTCTGCGGCTGCAGCCGGTGCCGGAGCAGGGGCGGGTGCCGGAGCAGGGGCGGGTGCCGGAGCTGGCGTGGGCGATGGCACGGGAGGGGTGGTCGGCACACGAGGGGTGGCCGGCGGACCGGCGGCGGGGGCGTCGTCGGACGGGGCGACGTTGCTGCCGCCGCGGCGCCACGGCACCGACTCGATCAGTCCGCTGCCGGAGGGCCCGCCCTGCCGGGGAGCAGGCGGGGGCGCGGGGTCGGAGGCGGGCTGGGACGCCTGCTGGGGCAGCGCACGCGTCGGGGGCACCGGTCGACCGGCCTCGGTGTGCTGCGGCGGGGGCAGGGTGTGGTCGGCCGGCGGTGGCGGGACCACCCCGGCGGCCTCCTCCATGGGGGCCCGACCGATCGGCGGCTCCTGGAGGGTCCCGGTGTCGTGGTTGGGCAGGAACGGCGGCGTGCCCGTCGAGCCGGGTGCACCGAACAGGTAGTCGTAGCCCGGGACCTCCTGGACGACCGGCTCGTCGGCGGCAGCGTCAGCGGCACGCGCCTCGTCCTGCGACGGCGGTCCGCCACGGCGCAGCCGGGCGGGCACCTGCCACCCCTTGACCCCACCGGGCGAGCTCAGCTGACCGTCGGGCAGCGCCGCCGGGTCCGCGGGACCGACCGCGGGCTCGGGCACGGCCTCGCCGGAGTGCAGGACGAGCTCGGGCGAACCCTCGGGGGCGTCCTCGTCGGCCCACGGGCCACGCCGCGCGGCCCGGATCTCGACGTCGCCGCCCGGAGCCGGCACGACGGCATACGCGGTGCCGCGGGCGACCACGCGCACGGGGTCACCGTCCTGGACGGCCACGAAGTCGGGGGCGGTGCGCACCCCGTCACGGGTGAGGGCGTCGAGGAGGTCGTCGAGCTCGCCGGAGACGGCGGCCTCACGGACGCGGCCCACGACGTCGTCGGTGGCCTCGCCGCGCACGAGGGCGAACACGCCTCCAGCCGAGATGGCGGACCATCCCGGCCGGTCGGGGGTGTCGAAGCGGATCTCTGTCATGCCGACGACCTCGTGACCTCGCTGCGGGGAGCGGTGTCGACCTCGTCGTCGTCGCCGTCGTCCTCGCGCCGGTCGAGGGCCACGACGACCACGGTGACGTTGTCGCGCCCACCGGCGGCGACGGCGGCGTCCACGAGGGCGACCGCTGCCTCGTGCGGGTCCTCGTGCCGACCGAGCAGGGCCGCGATCTGGTCGTCGCCGATCTCGCCGTTGAGGCCGTCGGAGCAGATGAGGAAGCGTTCGCCGACCTGGGGCGGGAAGACCCAGAGGTCGACCGCGGGCATGGAGTCGGAGCCGAGCGACCGGGTGACGACGTTGCGCAGCGGGTGGCGCGCGGCCTCGGCCTCGGTGATGAGGCCTGCGTCGACGAGCTCGCGGACCTCGGAGTGGTCGACCGTCACCATCCGCAGGTGGCCGTCGACGTAGCGGTAGACGCGGGAGTCGCCGACGTTGAAGACGGCCCAGTGGCTGGACCCTCCGGCGGAGACGATGGCCAGCCCGGCGGCGGTGGTGCCCATGCCGGTCTGCTCGGGGTGGCGGGCGACCGAGCGCAGGATCTGCTCGTTGGAGTCGGCGAGCGCGGTCACGACGTCGTCGCGCACGAGCACGACCCGCTCGGCGAGCCCGCGCAGGGTGTCGACGACGATGCCGCTGGCGACCTCGCCCGCGGCGTGCCCACCCATCCCGTCGGCCACCGCGAAGACGGCGCCCTCGGCGAGCAGGTTGTCCTCGTTGTGACCGCGGACCCGGCCGACGTCGGTGGCCGAACCGGCGCGCAGGGTGAGCCCGGCGACGGTCACGGACGCCGTGCTCACCGCGTCACCCGGACGGTCTGCATGAGCTCCTGGATGGTGCCGTACTCCGCCTCGACCTCGGGCCCGCCGACCGAGCCGGTCACCTGGATGAGGTCGACCACCTGGCCGCGGCGCGCACCGGCGAAGAGGTGGGCCTGCACGACGTCGCCCACGGTGTCGTCGGTCCACGAGACGTTGACCCCGACGAAGGGGACGGTGTCGATCTCGACCTCGAACGGCTCGTCCATCTCGCCGTCGGGTCGCTCGGTGACGAACGCCTTGAGCTCCGCCAGGGCCCGCCCGATGGTGAACTCCGCGGAGCGGGTGAACCCGCGCACGACGAGGTTGGGGGCGAAGCTGCCACCCTTCTCCGCACGCCGGGCGGCCAGCAGCGTCCCGGGCACGCGCACCGGCGACCAGCCGTCGGGGATCTCGACGGTGACCGAGGGCGGGCCGGGGAACTGCTCGCTCGGGTACTTCAGGGTGGGCATCTGGACCTTTCGGGGGACCGCGGCTGGCGGCCGCTCCGGGCAAGGCTAGATGGGCAGCAGCCCGCCCCCAATGGGGAGAACTCCCCGGTCCGCCCTGCCGACGCGGCCGGGGCAAGGCTCCCACAGGTGGGCAAACCGGGAAACCTCGACAGACAAAACCCGGGGTATGTCGCCGGGCCGGCAGTCCGCGCGCCCCGTGCCAGTCCCGCGGACCGTCAGCGCGTCTGAGCGGGCGGCGGCGGAGTGATGGTCGGGATGGGTCCGTCGTCCGGCGGCGTGGGGTCCGGTGTCGGGTCGGTCGTCGCCGGGGGCGGCGGCGTGCTCGAAGAGCTCGACGAGGACGGCGGCGGCGGTGGCGGTGCGGGCGCCGAGGAGGAGGACGACGAGGACGACGACGAGGACGAGGACGAGGACGACGTGGTGGTCACCGGCGCGGGGATCGTGGTCGTGGTCGGGGCCGGCTCCGGCGCCCGGACGACACCGCCCAGGAGCTGGAAGACGGTCTCGCCCCAGAACGAGTCACCGCGGGAGTTGAGCACCTCGGGGTCGGCGGCCGAGACGTAGGAGTTCGGGGCACCGGTGCCGATGAAGGCCTTGGCGACATCGAGGGTGCGGTAGCCGCGGGACTTGGCCCAGGCCGCTGTGGCGGTGCGGACCTTCTTCTGCTGGTCGTCGAAGGTCGGCGGCTGGAGCGTCACGAGCAGGGTGGCGGACGGGTACTTCTTCTTCACGGCAGTCGACACGGCCTGGAGGTGCTTGGCCACCGTGGAGGCCGAGTCGTTGCGCCCGTAGTTGAGGATGACGAAGTCGGGCTTGACCGGCACGAGGAACGGCACCCGCTGGGTGGCGTAGTTCGCCGAGGCGCCGGCGCGGCTGCCGTTGTAGATCACGGTCGACGGGCCGGAGGAGCCGAACGACGACTTGATCGTGTAGGTCGTCGGGTCGGCCGGGTTCAGCCGGTTGAGGGTGACCTTGCGGTCCTGGGCGAGGTACTGGCTGAACGCCGTGACCCACTCGGCCTCACCGTCGCTGGTCTGGTCGCCGAGGACCGCCAGGGTCACCTTGGCGCTGGAGCCGAGCAGGGCCTCGGGCGAGCGCGGGGCCGCGGTGGTGGTCGTCGTCGTCGACGGTGTGGCCTTGGTCGTGGCCGTCGTCGTCGGGGTCTTCTGGGCCGGGGTCGGCTCGTCCACGGTGGGTCGTCCGGTGGTGAGCAGGACGACACCGACGACGAGCCCGATGTTCACGACGACGGCCAGGAGACCCAGCCAGATGTCGGTCCCCCGGAAGCGGTGCATTCGGACATTGTGCCGCACAGGGTGGGGTGATCCCGAACTGGCGCGAGTCGCCGAGCCGAGCGAGTCGGGGGCCCTGACCTGCTTGTCCGTTATGTTGACCGGGACCTCGCGCGCCGGGGAGCGCACCGGGCCCGGCCCGGGTGACCCCGCCGCATACCCCTCCGTCCCCCTGAGGAGACCATGCCCGGCGCCGGCTCCCGATCTGCTGGATCACCGGCCGCGCGTGCGGCCCGACTCGTGGCCGACGCCCGGCGGGCGGCGTGGCACCTGCGGCGGGGGGGCACCGACCAGGTGCGGCAGTGGTGGCGACGCCGCGACCTCGACCAGCGCCAGCCGCGCGGGAGCATCAGGCTCGGTGGGGACGGGCTGCTGGAGGTGCCGCCGTGGCCGCTGCCCGACCGAGCCCCGCGCCGCCCCGACCTGCGGGTCGGCGTCATCCTGGACGACTTCACGAGCCTGGCACTGGGGTACGAGTGGGACCAGGTCGCCCTGACGCCCTCCGGCTGGCGCGAGGAGGTGGACTCCCCGCGGATCGACCTGTTGTTCGTCGAGTCGGCGTGGCACGGCAACGGCGATGCGTGGCAGTACCACCTGACCGGCACCTCGGCGCCGCGGCCGGCGATCGTCGAGCTCGTGCAGTGGTGTCGCGACCACGGCGTACCGACGGTGTTCTGGAACAAGGAGGACCCGGTCCACTACGAGGACTTCCTCGACACGGCCCGCCTCTTCGACCACGTCTGGACCACCGACTCCGACCGGGTGGCGGACTACCACCGCGACCTCGGGCACGAGCGGGTCGGCGTGCTGCCGTTCGCCGCGCAGCAGACGTTGCACAACCCGATCCGTCCCGCCGACGGCCACCAGAGCCGCGACATCGGGTTCGGGGGGATGTACTTCGCGCACAAGTACCCCGAGCGCCGCGAGCAGATGGACCTCCTGCTCGGTGCGGCCGACGCGGTCTCGTCGCGGATGACCACGGGGCTGGAGATCTTCTCCCGCTACCTCGGTGGCGACGAGCGCTACCAGTTCCCTGCGCCGCTGGACCAGCGTGTGGTCGGGTCGCTCGACTACCCGCGGATGCTCACGGCGTACCGCGCGTACAAGGTCTTCCTCAACGTCAACTCCGTCGTCGGCTCACCGAGCATGTGCGCGCGACGGATCTTCGAGATCACCGCCTGCGGCACCCCCGTCGTCTCGACGCCGAGCCGCGCCATCGGCGAGTTCTTCCCCGCCGACGAGGTCCTCCAGGTCGGCGGCGAGGACGAGGCCCGCTGGACGCTGCGCGCCCTGGTCAACAGCCCCGAGCTGCGCGACCGGACCGTCCACACCGCCCAGCGCCGGATCTGGGAGTCGCACACCTACACCCGGCGCCTCGACGCCGTCCTGTCCGCCGCGGGGCTCTCGTCCGGCTCGTCCGCCGCGCGCCTGCCGTCGGTGAGCGCCCTCGTCTCCACGAACCGCCCCCAGCAGCTCGACCACGTCCTGGCCACGGTGGCCGCCCAGCGCGGTGTCGACGTCGAGCTGGTCCTGCTCACCCACGGCTTCGAACCTCCCGCCGAGCTGGCCGGGCAGGCTGCGGACCTCGGCCTGCGCCTCACCCTCCTCACCGAACCCGCCGAGACCACCCTCGGCGGCTGCCTCAACCGCCTGGTCGCGGCGGCGTCCGGTGACGTCGTGGCCAAGATGGACGACGACGACCTGTATGGCGCGGACTACCTGCGCGACCAGCTGCACGCCCTGGACTACTCGGGGGCGAGCGTCGTGGGCAAGCAGGCGCACCACATGTACCTCGAGGCGCTGGACGCGACCATCCTGCGCTTCCCCGAGCGCGAGCACCGGTTCACCGACCTCGTGATGGGCCCGACGATCGTCACGCACCGGGACATGGCACTGGCCCACCCGTTCGCCGACGTGTGGCGCGGCGAGGACACCGGCTTCCTGCGCGACGTGGTCGCCTCGGGCCTGGCCGTCTACTCGGCCGATAGGTTCAACTTCGTCCAGATGCGGCATACTTCCGTGCGCCACACCTGGGAAGCGACGTCAGCAGAGCTGCTGGCCAACGCGCGGGTGCTCTCCTATGGCCGTGCCGACAGGCACATCCTCATCTGACCCCACACCCCCAGGTCCTCGAGAAGGGTGATCACAGCGATGCATGCCCCCCGTCCATCGCACGCCCCCGAGTTCAAGCGACTCGCCCAGTACATCCGTGACGACGCCGCCGGGGCACCGCTGGTCTTCTGCCCCTCCCCGGGCAACTGGGGCGACTCGCTCATCAACGCCGGCAGCAGGGCGTTCCTCGCCCACCTCGGGTTCGCCTACGTCGAGCTGCGACGCGAGCAGATCCTCGACCACCCGGACCTCGCCTCGTGCCACGTCCTCGTCGGTGGCGGAGGTGGATGGTGCGAGTTCTGGCACACGACGCCCGAGCTGGTGTCCTCGCTCGCGCCACAGGTGAGGTCGATGACGGTGCTCCCCACGACGTTCGGCGAGCCCCCCACCCAGCCGGAGCCCACCGAGGGAGTACGCCTGTTCGCCCGGGACGACTCGTACTCGCTGGACAACCGCCCTGACGCCATCTTCTGTCACGACATGGCCTTCCACCTCTCCCCGGATCCGGTGGACGACCCGTCATCCGGCAACCACCTCAGCGCCTTCCGGATCGACAAGGAGCGCGACCAGGCCTCGGCCCGGTCCGAGGACCCCGCGAACCGCGATCTCAGCCTCGAGGGGAACGGCTTCTCGGCATCGAGTGGCTTCTACGACCGTCTCCGGGAGTTCGACTCGCTGGACACCGACCGACTCCACGTCGCGATCGCCGGCGCGCAGCTCGGCCTGGACGTGACCCTGTATCCCAGCGCCTACCCCAAGATCGAGTCCGTCTACCGGAGCTCGCTCGAGGGGACCTTCCCCAACGTGGGCATCCACAGTCACGAGGGGCCCGTTCGGTGATCGACCTGACCGTCATCATCCCGATCAGGAACCGCGACGCCCGGCGGGTGGAGCTGGCCGCATCGACCCTGGCGGCGGCCTGCGGGGACCTCACGTTCGAGATCATCGTCAGCGACGGCGGGAGCTCCGACCTCGACGAGGTCGCCGCCGCCTCGCACCGCATCGGCTCGATCCTCGTCTCGACACCCTCCAACCACTGGAACAAGCCCGTCGTCATGAACCGGGCCCTGTCGGTGGCTCGCGGCGAGTGGATCCTGTGCGCAGACGTGGACATGGTGTGGGCCCCCGGGTCGATCGCGAGTGCCGTGTCCCGGCTCCGGGGGTCGTCCAGCGACAGCGTCCTGGCGTTCCAGACCCGGGACCTGCCGCCCGGGCCGTCCAACGCCCTGCTCGACGACTTCGGACAGATCCCGTGGGGCGAGCTCCAGCAGGTCTCCCAGATGCACTCCCGTTGGGGCAACGGCGTCCTGCTGTTCCCGAGGGCCCTCGCCGCGAAGGTGGGTGGCTACGACCAGCGACTCAGCGTCTACGGGGTCGAGGACCTGGACTTCTGCCTGCGGCTGCAGTCCGTGGGCGCCATCTTCATGTGGAGTGCACCGCGCCACGAGCGCGTCTACCACGTGTGGCACCCGACTCTGCAGAACCGTGACAAGCGCCTGGGGTGGGCCAAGCGGGCGCTCGAACGCAACCGCAGCATCCTGCGCACCGACCACTCGGTGGTGCGGAACGTGACCGAGGCGCGGCCGGTGGACCAACCCCTGGTCACGGTCGCCATCTCGACCCAGAACCGGGCCGACATGCTGCGCACGGCGA